>DASPWV010000037.1:0-12058 GCA_035637635.1 Vicinamibacterales bacterium
CGCCCTGACGCGTGAACACATAGAGCCGTTGACCCACGACGAGAGGCGTCGCGTAGCCGAGTCCGACCTCGACCCGCCACTGCTGTTTGAGGCGCTCGGGCCAGGTCGAGGGCTCGCGGAAACCCGCCACCGCGCCGTCGCGGTTCGGTCCGCGCCACTGCGGCCAATCCTGGGCGGAGAGCTGGAGAGCGAACAGGATCGAACACGTCGCCGCGCAGCCGCTCGCGATCGGGAATCTTCGGTGTTTTACAGCCATCGCGTCCTCACCGTCGGTGCTCGACGATGCTAATGTTGCCACGATTGACGCAGAACTCGGACGCGGGTCGATTGCCCCTCACGCTTGCAGCGTGCTCGTCGCAACATCACAATGGTGGTGACAAGGAATGGACCGTGTGCGCGAGGAGACCGCGATATGAGCAATGTGACCTTGAAAGTAAACGGCAAGACACACACGGTTGACGTCGATCCTTCGACGCCGCTGCTCTACGTGCTGCGCAACGATCTGGATTTGCACGGTCCCCGCTTCGGTTGCGGCCTTGGCCAATGCGGCGCGTGCACCGTCATCATCAACGGCGCGGCCGTGCGGTCGTGCATGGTGGCCACGTCTGCGGTGAAGGGCGAGATCACCACGCTCGAGGGGCTTTCCAAAGACGGCAAGCTTCATCCCGTCCAGCAGGCGTGGATTGACGAACAGGTGCCGCAGTGCGGTTTCTGTCAGAACGGGCAGATTCTGACGGCGAAGACGCTCCTCGATCGCTATCCCAATCCAACCGATGCACAAATCCGTCAGGGAATGGCCGGTGTGTTGTGCCGCTGCATGACGTATTACCGTGTTCAGGCCGCGATCAAGCGCGCCGCCCACGCGATGGTGCCCACCGCGTCAGCGTCGAGCAAAGGAGGGGTCGCATGAATCCCTTCACCAACGTTCCACGCCAGGTGGAAGAACGCCTGGAACATGCCGACTGGACGACTTCTCGCAGAGATTTTCTCAAGACATCAGGCCTGCTCGTCGTGAGCTTCAGCGCCGTCGCGGTGGCGAGTCCATTCGGCTCGGCGAGCGAAACAGCTGCGCGCCAAGGCGCTGGACCCTATCCCGATCCCGACTTCAAACAGCTCGATTCATGGATCGTCATCCATCAAGACAACACAGCGACTTTTTATGTAGGAAAGACCGACCTTGGACAGGGCACTGGAACGGCGTTCCGGCAAGTGATGTCCGACGAGCTCGACATCGCGTTCGACAAGACGAGCGTGATCATGGGCAACACGGACATCACGGTGGATCAAGGGGGATCGGGTGGTTCGGACGCACTTCAGGTCGACGGTTGGCCGATGCGGCGCGTCGCGGCGGAAGCGCGCCGCGTGCTGCTGGAGATGGCATCGGTGCACTTCGCCGTTCCCGTCGACCGGCTCACTGTCCGTGATGCGG
The DNA here is from genome assembly GCA_035637635.1 of Vicinamibacterales bacterium. Classification (GTDB taxonomy): domain Bacteria; phylum Acidobacteriota; class Vicinamibacteria; order Vicinamibacterales; family UBA2999; genus DASPWV01. Next base: position 1,430 of record DASPWV010000037.1, read on the forward strand.
TGATTTCGGTCACAACCGATCCGGACAAGAAAGCGACCTATGGTGAGCTGATCGGCGGCAGAAGGTTCAACGTGACGCTCACCGGCGAGAACATCAACGCGACCACAGGCCGGGCCACAGTGAAAACGGTCCAGGAGCTCAGGATCGTTGGCCAGTCGCCGCAGCGATACGACATTCCCGGAAAAGTCGACGGCTCATCTCGGTGGGCTGTGGATGTGAAGCTCCCGAACATGGTGCACGCGCGCAACGTGAAGCCGCCCGTGGCGGGTGCAACATTGATCGCCGTCGACGAGTCTTCCGTTCGCGATCTGCCGGGATTCGTCAAGGTCGTCAGCAAAGGCAACTACGTTGCGGTGGTGAGTGAGCGGGAGGAGCAGGCAATTGCCGCGGCCAGGCAGCTCAAAGTCAATTGGAAAAAACCGGCGGCTGGCGTCTTCCCCACCTCTGAAGGCCTCTTCAAGTACATCCGTGCGGCGACGCCCACGTCGAGCTCGAAGCCAAGCAGCTCCGGCGATCCTGACGCCACGCTATCCACGGCGGCAAAGCTCGTCGAAGCGGAATACGAAATGCCGTTCCAGGGTCACGTCGCCATCGGACCGGCGCACGCGCTTGCCGATCCGTCGAACGATCAGATGACGATTTACTCGAACGACATGAAATCGTATGGCCTGCGGGCGGGCATCGCCGAGTTCCTGCAGATGCCGCGCGATCGCGTCCGCGTGTTATGGATGGACGGCCCGCAAGGCTACGGCCGCACCGCCGCGGACGATGCGGGATTCGAAGCGGCGTTTCTGGCGCGCGAGGTCGGCCGGCCCGTTCGCGTGCAGTGGATGCGAGAAGAAGAGACCGCCTGGGATACGAAGGGGCCGGCATTCACGTTCAAGATGCGCGGCGCACTCGATTCCCAGGGCAATCTCGTCGCGCTCGACTATGAGGCGCGAGCCGCCGATCACGGCCATCTCGGTTACAACGAGCCTGACACCGTGCTCGTCGCACAGCTCACCGGGAAGAGACGGGCCACGCCCGCCGCCGGCAGCGCCGCGACGCCGTCCGACATGTACGTCGTGCCGAATCGCCGTGCGGCCACACACGTCGTCGCGATGCCGCTGGTGTGGGAATCGCCTCTTCGCACCGGGAACCTGCGAGATCCGAATGGTCCCCAGGTGACCTTCGCGGCAGAATCGTTCATCGACGAGCTCGCGGCGGCAGCGAAAGCGGATCCGGTGGAATTCCGTCTCCGGCTGCTCACCGCGAATACGGCCGATGACAATGCCTTCCGGCGTGCGCGCTCGATCGCCGTCGTCAAGGCCGCAGCGAAAGCATCCGAGTGGGACACGCGTCCATCGCCAAACCCGGTCGACAGCGGGAACATCGTGACGGGACGCGGCTTCGCGTACGCCTTCCGGAATCAGACGGTGATCGCACAAGTCGCGGAAGTCGAAGTGAATCGCCGAACCGGCCGTATATGGGTGAAGCGGCTCGTCTGCGCGCACGACTGCGGATTGGTCATCAACCCGGAAGCGCTCCGTCGCACCGTCGAAGGCGCCATGCTGCATGGGTTGAGCCGGGCGCTGTACGAAGAGGTCACCTTCGACACCGAAAAGGTGACGAGCGTGAATTGGCGCTCGTATCCGATTCTCACGCATGCTGACGCGCCGGCGAGGATCGACGTCGTCCTGGTCAACGGCGATCCCACTCCGGATCGTCCCGATCTTCCTCACTACGGGGCTGGCGAGGCCGCGTGCAAACCGATGATCGCCGCGGTTGCGAATGCGATCTACGACGCGACGGGCGTCCGCATTCGCCGCGTGCCGTTCAGAGCGGAGCGAGTTCTTGCGGCGTTGAAAACTGCAGCCATCGCATGACGGCAGGGGCTAAAGCCCCGCCACTCCGTACTGCTGGCGGGGCTAAAGCCGCGTCACTACGTACTGCTGGCGGGGCTAAAGCCCCGCCACTACGTACTCAACTTTGAACTGGTAACTGGAAACTGGAAACTCGAAAACCTTCACGCCTCTTACTGCTTCAGTTCGTCGTAGATGGCCTGAATCGCCGGCCGGTAACGCTCGTTTTTGTAGTCCTTGTACTTCGCGGTGAGATTGACTGCGGCGGCGGCTTCATCGACGCTCTTCCCGGCCTTCTGCGCCTCTTTGACCGCGTTGACGAAGTCGGTCATGAACTGCTGATACTCCTTCAGCTCCGCCAGTGTTCGCAACGGGCTGTGACCCACAATCAGCGTGTCCACATCCTTGATCGTCGCCAGCGCCTTGCCGACCGTCGCCGCGTATTCGACACCACTGCCGCCGTTGTTGCGATCCAGCGTCGGCGCGTCCTTCCACGCGAACATGTCGCCGGTGTGCATCACGCGCAGCGCCGGAAAGACAATCCACGTGTCGCCATTCGTGTGCCCGCGGCCAAAGTAGTACAGGTCCATGCGATTCTTGCCGCTGCCAATGGTCAACTTGTCCTGATACGTCTTCTTCGGCAGGAACTTCGCATTGTCGCCCTTGAAGGCATCCATCTTCGCCATGTTCGCCTTCGTGTTCTCGTGCGCAACGGTGTCGACCGTCGGCGAGAACATGGAATTGCTGCCGGTGTGATCGCCATGCGTATGGGTATTGATGATCATCGTCACAGGCTTGTCCGTCACCGTCTTGACCTTGTCGAGAATCACCTGCCCCCATCCAGCCAACTTGGTGTCGACAATGACGACGCCGCTGTCGGCGATGAACACGGCGGTGTTCCCGCCGCTGAACGACTCGCGCGGCGTGGGGTTGGAGCCGGTGATGATGTAGAGGTTCTCCTTCACCTTCTCGAGCTTTGTCGCCTCGAGCGCCTGCGGTGTCGGGCCCTGGGCCGGCGCCTGGTAAGCGGCAACGGCCATCGACAGCGCGCCAAAGGTGATCAACGCGCCCAGCACAACTGCTCGCCTCATGGTCAGACCTCCAAATTGAAGTTTTCTATTCTTACCTGATTCACGGACGTCGCTGGCGCCTCACGTCGTGGGGCTCGCAGTCACGGTCGCAAGGCTCATCAGTGCATCAAAGCGCGCGTCATCTCGAAGCGCGTCGAGATCGCGATCGCGGCGCATCCGGGCGATTGTCGATGCCGGCAGCTTCGCGGCAACGCGCTGCAGAGAGTCGAACGCGCGATCGAACGCGCCCGTGAGGGCATGGGCGATGGCGATGTAGTAGCGAGTGAACGGATCGTCGGCGCCTTTGGCAATCAGGCTGTCGAACCCCTTGATCGCGCGCGCGAAATGCCTGTTCGCGTCATCGGTGCGCCCCTGATGCTGATACGCGGCGCCCATCTTCACGTTGATTTCGACAGCCGTCCGATCCTTGAGCGCATGATCGCTCGACGCGACAAACGACAACCCTCGTTCGTACTCTGCAATCGCTTCGTCGTAGCGCCCCTGCAGGTAATACACATAGCCGAGGCGCGCGTTCGCGCCGACGACCTGCAGCCCCGCGTTGCCGGAAATGTACTGGTCCTGCAGTTCCACCGCGCGGCGGCAGACTTCCTCCGCGCGCTGATACTGGCCTTCCCACGCCAGGAGAAGACCGAGCTGGAGATATGAGTAGCCGGCCTCGGGATTCAGCGCGATGGCACGTTCGAACTCCGGAATGGCCGCGGCAAAATCTCCTGTGCCGATCCAGAGCGCGCGACCGAGCGCCTGATGCGCCTGGCCGTTGTCCGGCTCGAGCCGGATGGCGTCGCGTGTCGCGCTCACCGCCTCGTCGACGCGGCCGAGGCTCAACAGCGCGGCGCCCAGGTATGCGTGCGCGTCGGCAAGCTCCGGGTCGATCGTGAGCGCTCGCCGCTCGATATCGACGGCCTTCTCCACCAGAGTGTCAACACTGAGGAATGAGCCTTTCAAACCATAGGCACCCCCGAGCGCCGCCCAGGCGAGCGCATATTCAGGGTCGTGCTCGGTTGCATGCTCGAAAAGTGCGATCGCGCGCTCGATCGAGTCGCGCGTGGCGAGCCGCAGGTTCATCATCCCGCGGGCGAAGCTCTCATACGCTTCCACGGACTTCGTCTCACGCTTCTCGATGCCGGCGATCTCCGTCCCGCGAAGGACGACATTGAGTCCCTGACTCAGTTCGTAGACGATCTTGTCCTGCAGCGCAAAGATATCGGCGACGCGGCCATCGACTTTTACAGTGCGCCGGATGGTGCCCGTACCGATGTCCAGAAAATTTGCCGTGATCCGGACCAGTTCGCCGATCTTCTGGAATCCGCCAACGACGACCCAGGTCGCCCCGAGGCGGCGGCCGATGTCGATGGCGAGCGTATCGTCCACGCTGGCGTGCGAGCCGAGGTGCCTGAGCGCGTCGTACACGCGCGCTCGACCGATGACGGTCAATCCGGAGATGTTCTTCAGGTCGGAGCTGACGGTCTCCGCGATGCCGGTGCCGATCCAATCGTCGGCGGCCTCACGGGTGATGTTCGCGAACGTCATGACGGCCACCGACCTCCCGATCGGCGCGGTCTGCTGCGCGGCCACCGCCAGGATGCCGCGGCTTCCGGCCGTGCGCGACGGTTCGTCAATCTGCGTGGCCAGCTCGCGGAGATCCTGCTGCATCTCGCGAGCGGTCTGATAGCGGAACGTCGGCGACTTCTCGAGTGCGCGCGCGATGATGGCATCGAGAGCCGTGGGAACTCGTGTGTTCAGCGCAGATGGTTGCGGCGGCGTTTCGTGAAGAATGTGATCGATGATCTCAGTGGGCGATGCGCCGGCAAACGGCGGCCGGCCGGTTGCCAGCTCGTACAGCACGACACCGAGTGAAAACAGATCGACGCGGTGATCCACCGGGCGACCGAGCGCTTGCTCCGGCGCCATATACGCGATGGTGCCGACGACCAGTCCCGGAATGGTGACCTGGGTCGCAGTGACGCTGGCGTCGCGATTTCTGGCGGCCTCAAATTTCGCAAGCCCGAAATCGAGCACCTTCACCAGCCCGCGCTCGGTGCGCATCAAGTTGGCCGTCTTGATGTCGCGATGCGTGATTCCGCGTCCGTGCGCTTCGTCGAGGGCGTCGGTCACCTGCAGACCGATGTCGATCACCTCGCGCAGCGCAAGCGGCCCTTTCGCCACTCGCTCCGACAGCAGCTCGCCTTCCACGTATTCCATCACGATGAAATCGGCTCCCTCGTCCTCGCCGATGTCGTAGGTGACGGCAATATTCGGCGACCGCAGCAGAGATGCCGCCCGCGCCTCGTTCAGCAATCGGCCGCGGCTTGCCGGATCCAGCCTCACCGCCTCTGGCAGGAACTTCAACGCGACCGGGCGTCCCAGCCTGACATCTTCCGCCAGGTACACTTCGCCCATACCACCGGCGCCCAGACGCCGGGCGATCTTGTAATGCTGAATGGTTGTGCCGATCACTGCCGTTCGGACCCGAAGTCGATGATACTTGATGGCAAGGAGAGAACACTCATGCGGCGAATGTGGTTGGTCGTTGTCATCGTGATCGCGGCATCGACAACCGTAAATCTGGCGCAACAGAGCGGGCCATACAAGGTGCTGAAGACCGCAAAGGTGGGCGGCGCGGGCGGCTTCGACTACGTGTACGCGGATTCGACAAACCGGCGTTTGTACATTCCGCGAACGGGCCCAGGTCCACGCATTACCGTTTTCAACCTCGACACGCTCGAGCCGGTTGGCGAAATCCCAAACGTCAGCGCGCGCGGGACCGCAGTGGATCCGGCATCCGGCCACGGCTTCAGCAGCAGCAAGCCGGTCGTCATGTGGGACGTCAAGACGCTTGCGCCTATCAAGACGATCGACGTGGGCGGCAATCCCGACGGAATCCTGTTCGATCCGTTCAACGCACGTGTCTGGGTGTTCAGCCATGTATCGCCGCATGCGACGGTGATCGATGCGAAGGACGGCTCGGTGGTCGCCACGCTCGATCTTGGCGGCGTGCCAGAGCAAGCCGTGTCGGATCGAAACGGACGGCTATTCGTGGATATCGAGGACCAGGACAACGTCGCGGTCGTCGACACCAAGGCGCTTCAAGTGACGGGTCATTACGACTTGTCGGAACAGGCGAAGACTCCCGCCGGGCTCGCGTTCGATGTGAAGAATCACATCCTGTTTGCCGCATGCCGTAACCCTGCGACGATGGTGATTCTCGACTCGAGTACGGGAAAGATCATCACCACACTGCCGATCGGGACCGGCGTCGACGGCGCGGTCTTCAACACCGAAACGATGGAGACCTTCAGCTCGCAGGTTGACGGGACGCTGACAGTGATCAAGGAGAAAAGCCCGTCAGCGTTCGAGGTGGAACAGACAGTCAAGACGCAGCCCAGTGGCAGGACGCTCACGCTTGACGACAAGACAAATCATGTATTCGTCATCGCCGCGGAGTACGGTCCGCCGCCCTCCCCTCCTCCGGCCGGTGGGCGCGGCGGTGGCCGTGGACCGATGATTGCAGATTCGTTCTCGATTCTCGTCATCGGTAAGTAGCCAGGGGATTCAAGATCGCCGGAGATGGCACTCTGCTGCGTGCGGTGCAACCGCGCTTGACGCCCGCGCGATGGCACCTCACGCAGCGCGTGGCAACTATGAAGCGCGTGCGCCCGAAAGCCGCCTCAGCGTCGCCTCGGCCTCCGCCACGATTGTCCGCACAACGTCGCCGGCTGATGGGAGCGTCCTGATCAGGCCGGCGATCTGCCCGGCGGGCATCGGGTAGTACTCAGGGTCGTTTGCCTTGACGGCCGCCATGAACACGTCTTCGGCCGCCTTCGATTGCAGCATCGACGGCAGCACCGGTGCGCCCGAGGCGGCATACTCGTCGATAAACCGGTTGCGCAGCGCGCGGGCGTATAACCCGGTGAAGGCGTCGGTGATCGTTGTGTCCTCGCTTGTCGCGGCAAGCAGCGCGTCCTTGAACATTGCAGGCGCCATCGACTCTTTCGTCGCGACGAACCTGGTGCCAAGGAGAGCGCCTGCAGCACCCAGCGCGATTGCTGCGACGAGTCCTCGCCCGTCTGCGATCCCGCCTGCGGCGATGACCGGTTGGCTCACGGCGTCAACGACCTGCGGCACGAGCGTCATCGTCGACACGCCGGCCGCGTCGGGTGATGAGCTCTTCGTCCAGGTCGAGCGGTGTCCGCCCGCCTCGAGCCCTTGAGCGACGATGACGTCGACGCCGGACGCGGCGACTGTTCGCGCATCCTCAGCGGTGCAGACCATCGCCATTACCACAATGCCAGCGCGATGGGCGCGCTCCACGACGCTCGCATTCGGATTGCCGAGTCCGACACTCCACACGGCAACGCGTTCTTCGAGAATCACCTCAATCGCTTCGGCAATGAGGTCAGGAAATGGCGCTGGACGCTGATCGGTCGTGGGCACGTTCAGCCGCCGTCGAAACTGATTCAGTGTGTCTTGCACCAGGCGGACATCATCGTCGGAAACGTCCGACGGTTGACGCGGCGTCAGAAGCTGCTCGTGTAACCACAAGTTCACTCCGAACGCACGATCTGTCAGCTCGCGGGCGCGGCGAATCTGCTTGCGGAGCTCCTCGCCATTTACACCGAGACCCGCGAGAATGCCCAAGCCTCCCGCACGACATACCTCTGCGACGAGCTCAGGTCCCGCGATTCGTCCCATGCCCGACTGAATGATCGGATGGTCAATGTGCAGCAGGTCGCAGATCGGCGTGCGCAATGGGCTGTCTGGTTTCGACATGGCCGGATCATATCGCCTCGATCTTTGGCCGTTACTTCAAGGCGCGGTCATGAGACTCCCGACGCCGTCGGACAAACCAGAACCACCTCGAGAGTAAGCGAAACGTGGCGCGGTTCTTGCCAGCTAGCCGATCGGAAAGCGAGGTGTGTCAATGGGGACGATACTGCTCATCATCTTGGTCCTGCTGGTGATTGGCGCGATACCCGCGTGGCCGTACAGCAGAGGCTGGGGCTACTATCCCAGTGGCGGTCTTGGTCTCGTGCTGGTGATTCTGTTGATTCTGTTTCTCATGGGCAGGATCTGAACGCGTCGAATTCTGGATCGACGCGGACCACTTGGCGTAATCTCCTTTCGTCGCAGGCAATTTGAGAGGGAGTGACTTGTGGTCCGCACGCGTTTCGTTCTGATTGTTTGTCTCCTCGTTACTGCCGTCGCCGCGGCGCAGGAACACACACACAAGACCGCACACCCGGAGAAGCTCGGCACCGTCCATTTCGACACCTCCTGTGCCCCCGCGGCCCAGGAGCAGATCGATCGCGCGGTTGCTCTGCTCCACTCGTTCGATTTCCAGCGTGCGATTGACGGCTTCACCGCTGCCGCCACAGCCGATCCGACGTGTGGGATCGCCGATTGGGGTGTCGCGCTCAGCCTGTGGACGAATCCCTTCGCTGTCGGCATCAAGCCAGAGGCGCAGATTCGTCGAGGCAGCGAAGCGGCGCTGCGCGCGAAGAGCGCGGGCGCGAAAACCGAGCGCGAGCGGGCATATATCGATGCGGTCTCTCGTCTCTACGACGATTTCGAGCACACGCCGCAGCCACGGCGACTCACCGCGTATCGCGATGCGATGGGGGCGCTCGCGGCGAAGTTTCCGCAGGATTCTGAAGCCGCGATTTTCTACGCACTGGCGCTTGCGTTTTCGGCGGATCCCGCAGACAAGAGCTACGCGAATCAGTTGAAAGCGGGAGCGATGCTCGAGCAGCTCTTCGCGAAGTACCCGAATCATCCTGGCCTGGCGCATTACATCATCCATAGCTACGACGTTGCCCCGCTCGCGAAGCAAGCAGTAGACGCCGCGCGCCGGTATGCGGAAATCGCGCCCTCGGCGCCGCACGCGCTCCATATGCCCTCGCACACGTTCACGCGCGTCGGGTACTGGGATGAATCGATCGCCGCGAACATCGCCGCGGCGGCTGCATCGAAAGCCGAAGGCGCCACGGTGGAGGAGCTGCACGCCAGCGATTACGAAACGTACGCGTACCTGCAGAGTGGCCGGGATCGCGACGCGCGCCGGATTGTCGAATCGCTTCCGGAAATTGCGACCCGTTTCGATCCGAACACGATCAGTGCCGGCGGCGGCGGACCTTCGGTCGCGTACTTCGCCCTTGCGGCCATCCCCGCGCGCTACGCGCTCGAACGCGGCGCCTGGGCCGAGGCGGCAAAACTCGCGCCGCGCGAGTCGCCGTTTCCGCACGTCGATGCCATCACGTATTTCGCTCGTGCGGTCGGTGCGGCCCGCGGCGGCGATGCCGCGGCCGCGCGCCCGGCGCTCGATGCGCTGCCGCCGCTTCGCGATCGGCTGACGGAAGCTGGTGAGCCGTACTGGGCCGACCAGGTGGACATCCAGCGACTGGTTGCCTCTGCGTGGTTCGCGTTCGCCGAGAATCGTCACACCGACGCGCTCGCCGCCTTGCGAACCGCCGTGGAGCGCGAAGACGCGACCGAAAAGGCCGCGGTCACGCCAGGGCCGCTGGCGCCGGCTCGGGAGATGCTCGGGGAAATGCTGCTGCAGTTGAAACAGCCGGCGCAGGCGCTGAAAGAATTTGCAGCCACGCTCGAGAAAGAGCCGAATCGATTTCGCTCGATTGCGGGTGCGATGCAAGCGGCGACGGCCGCCGGCGACAGCGTGGCGGCCAAAAAGTACGCGGCGCAGTTGTTGAAAACGGCGGCACACGCGGACAAGCCCGAGCGCCAGGAAGTGCAGATCGCGCGTCGCATCGTCAGCGAGCGGTGATCCCCGCTGCCTGAGCCGCGCGCGATACGCGACGCTTGGGTACGAGTGACACCACGGAAACACCGGACCACGGAAAATAGAGTCACAAAAGCACGGGATCACGGAAACAAAAATTCTCGTGCTTCTGTCTTGTTGTGTTTCTGTGGCGTCCGACTCCGCTCTTCCGCGCTTCCCTGGCCGATCCGTTGAGGGTCAGACGTAACCGATCTCCGCGTCCAATCGAATCGCACTCCGCGAAAACACGCCGCTGCCATGCCCCAGCATCTTGCCTGCGCTGTCTAGGAGTGTCGCCTCCGCGTGAAACAGGCGGCCACCTCCGTGCAGAAGGCGTCCGGTCGCGCGCAGCTCGCCGCTCGATACCGGCCGCACGAAGTGCACCGTGAAGGACACCGTCAAGACGAGCACGTCTCGAACACGGGAATTCACCGCAAAGAACGCGGCGTCATCCAGCAACCGGAAGTACACCGAGCCATGCACGCCGTGGGCCGCGTGATGAAACTCGGGTCGGATAGCGAGCCGCACTTCCGCGTGGCCGTCGGCGACCGTGATCGTGGAGCCGTACCACAGCGAAACGGGCGCGGCGCCATAAAGCCGTTCGAGTTTGCGATGATGCTCGGCGTCGCTCATGTCGTCTGGCAATACATTACCCGACTCATGTTGACAGATACCAACCGCGCACATATATGATGTGACCATATATGGCCGCGTCGTTCCTTGAACGCGAGCTGAAGCGCGGCAGCGCAGAGATTCTCATCCTCGCGCTGCTCGCCGAACGGCCGCGGCACGGCTACGAAATCGGGCGCCTCATCGACGAACGCTCCCGCGGCGCCATCACATTCCACGTCGCATCCCTCTATCCAACGCTGTATCGACTCGAGGACAAGAATCTCATCGAAGGCCGTTGGGTGGAGCGCCC
>DASPWV010000038.1:0-3905 GCA_035637635.1 Vicinamibacterales bacterium
TCAGCGGCCCCTGCTGCGGCAGACCGCGCGCGGGCGGAATCGGATCGCCGTCGCCGTGGCCGCCGGTGGCGCTGATGGCGTGAACGGCCACGAGCATGCGCGGCCCCGGCACGAGCCCGGCGTTGATGGCATTGCGCAGACCGACGTCGACGTAGTCGCCCGCGCCGACGTTGCGCACGGTCGTGAAGCCGGCGTCGATCGTTTTGCGGGCAAACGTGGTCGCGAGGAGCGCCTGCTCGGCCGGTTGACGCATCAACTCGTTGAAATGATCCAAATACCAATTGTCGCCCGCCTCCTCGGTCAGATGGACGTGCGCGTCGATGAAGCCGGGGAGGAGCGTGGCGTCACCCAGGTCGATGACGCGAGCGTCCGCGGGAATGGCGGCGTTCGCGCCCAGTGAGACAATGCGCTTGCCGTCGATGACCATCACCGCGTTTCGGATGAGCGCATCTGAAGTTCCATCGAACAGCCGCGCAGCCTTGATCACCACCGGTTGCGCGAAGACGAAAGAGGGGAGAAGGAGCAGCGCAATGACCAACTTCTTCATGCGCGCGACGGTATAGCATAGTTGACATGCTTCTCGACTACGGCGGGCTTTCGCATCTGATCGATAGACACCCGGAGATGATCGGGATCGCGATCATCATCGGGATGCTGCTGATGTTCATCCTTCCGGATCCACGCGATCGCCCGCGGATTGAGGAAATGAGCTACGGATGAGTTTGCGCGGCGCTGCTCGTCGCGTATCATGGTGAAGTTCCACACAATTTAAGCAGTCACATCCGCAAAAGAAGGAGAATCGTTTGATGAGTACTCTTGCGTTTTTGATGATGCAGCAGTCTGACTCAGGGAATGCAGCCGGCAACGCCGCCGCAGCCGGTGTTTTCGGCGCACTCGGCCTGGTATGGCTCGCTGTCGTCCTATTGATGATCGCGGCGCTTTGGAAGATTTTCGTCAAAGCGGGAGAGCCCGGCTGGGCGGCGATCATCCCGATTTATAACGCGATCGTGATCCTGAAGATCGTCGGCCGGCCGATTTGGTGGCTCGTGCTCTTCCTGATCCCGTTTGTGAACCTGGTCGTCGGTTTCATCGTCGTATTCGATACGGCCAAAGCCTTCGGCAAGGGCGCCGGTTTTGCCCTCGGCATGATCTTCCTCGGCCCGATCTTCTATCCTGTGCTTGCCTGGAGCGACGCCAAGTATCAGGGCGTTCCGGTGAGAGCTTAGTTCGCGAATTCTCGGTGGCAGCGGCGCGCCTCACGGCGCGCCGCTTGCGCCGCCGCCCCTCGCGACCTGGCGGCTTCAACAATATCTGCAGTCATCTGTAGGGCCGCCGCCCTCGGAGGCCGGCGAGGGCGCCGGCCCTACACGCCGCTGGCGTGTAAGCGCAGAGCCAAAGTGAAGGGATTTTCGCTCCACCAGACTATTTATCGCACGCAGGGAAGCGCATCGCTCAGATGAGATGAGAAGGCCAACCTCCTAGCGCAGTCGCACGGAGTGCGCTGCAAAATTCTGAATGCGTGAAACGCAAAGAAAAAGAAAGGAGATTGGCCATGGCAAAGTCTATCAGCAGGTCCCAGTTGAACGCGACGCGAATGTCTTCTTCAGTCTGGCAGAAGGTAGTGGCGATCGGAATCGACCTCGGAGATCGCTTCAGCCGATGGTGCGCCCTCGACGGCGAGGGGGAAGTGGTTACCGAAGAGCGGGTGCCGACCACGCGGCCGGCGATGACCAAGCTGTTTTCCCTGATGGACCGCAAACGGATCGCCCTCGAGACCGGAACGCATTCGCCTTGGGTCAGTCGTCTGCTCGAGTCGTTCGGTCACGAGGTGCTGGTGGCGAACTCGAGGAAGCTGCAACTGATCTCGAAAAACCGGCAGAAGGACGACCGCAACGACGCACGGACGCTGGCGCGGCTCGCTCGGTTCGACACGGAGTTGCTTTATCCGGTTCGGCACCGAAGCCAGACCGCGCAGTCACACCTGGAACTGGTGCGAGCGCGCGACGTGCTGGTGACCGTTCGGACTCGCGTGGCCAACCACCTTCGCGGTGCCGTGAAACCATTCGGCATGAGGCTGCCCAGTTGCTCACCGGGGGCATTGGTCAAGAAAGCACCGGCAGCGATTCCGCCGGAGCTGCAAACGGCGATGCACCCACTGCTCGATCTGATCAAGACGCTATCGATACAGATCTCCCAGTACGATCGTCAGATCGAACGTCTGGCAGAAAACGAGTACGCAACCTCACAAGCGCTGCGACAGATCAAAGGCGTGGGAGCGCTGACCGCACTGGCATTCATGTTGACGCTCAGCGATGCCAGCCGATTTCGGCGGAGCCGGAGCGTCGGAGCGTGGCTCGGACTCACACCGGCGCGGCACGACTCGAGTGACACGCAAACACAAAAACGAATCAGCAAAGAAGGAGACCACTACGTTCGGCGGCTCCTCGTCGGTTCAGCCCAGTACATCCTCGGACCGTTTGGTGACGACTGTGATTTACGCCGGCACGGACTGGCCATCGCTGCGCGGGGCGGTAAGAACGCGAAACGTCGCGCCACCGTAGCCGTCGCTCGCAAGCTCGGTGTTCTCCTTCATCGACTCTGGGTCACACAAGCAATCTACGTCCCACTGCGACAGCTCGGCGCGAAGAGCGCTGCGTAAACACAGCAGAACATTCCAGAGCCATTGCGAATACGAAAGGATGAATGCAGACGACCTTCGATCCATCAATGCCCTGTTCGGTCGACTGCGTCGCGCGGCTTGGCACGAACGATCGTCAGCAGCAGATTGTTCGTAGACCGACGCTCAGATTGCAGCGACCATCAGGTAACGGACCTCAGCATGCACAGAGCTCAAAGCGCTCACAAACAGTGCGGATGGAAGCCTGGTCACGATGGCCATCGGTCGCCAGCCCAGACATAAGAACTGCGAGGTAAGGCCGCGTCGGCGGCCTTGACAACAAGTGGCCTTCTCATGGAAGCCGCAGCGCTGTGGGACAGTAATGCTGTGCCCACGCGCCCATCGCGATGGACAGCGTGAGAACGAGAAGGAAGGGAAACGCGGTCTTCTTCATCACGCTTCCAATCCAGTCACCTCGACTCGCTTTGTGCGCGTGTCGCGTCAACGCACCCGCAAGCGCTGCATTGAATGCGGTCTCACCGAGGATTCCTGGTGCCGCCCACACCATCCAGGCGAATGATGCGAGGATCGCCAGGACGAGCGCGATGATCAGCAGCACGAGTACGAGCTCGCCGAGGTCGTCGAGTCCGCCTCCGCCGGAGCTCGATTTTCCGCCGGAGCTCGATTTCGGAGTCACCGCCGCGACTGCAACGTTTGAGCTCGAGCCGCTACCGTCATCCCAACTTCCGCTCGCACCTCCGCCGCCGAACTTGCCTCCGCCTCCGCTGAACGAGACCGATGATCCCGATGAGCTACCGCTGCTGCTGAAGTTGAAGCAGTCGAACCAATCGTCCCCGCCGCTGCGGCGAGAGGCCTCCCGCGCTGCGCAAAAGCCGACGTAGGCCAGCCAGAGTTTGACGAAACCGATGAAGGCGCCCCACGCCGCGACCACGGCAAGCCCGTAGCGGAGCGCGAAAATATGAATGTGCATCGCGAAGAGCAAGCGTGTGACAGCGATGCCGACCAGAATCGTGGCGGTCAGAATCGCCGTCATATGCAGACGGAGAAAGAATCGATGCTGCAGCGCCGCCGCAAGGCGCTTCTCCGATGGAGGCGCCGTCGCAGCAACCGTGGCGCTAATCGACATGCTCGAGTTTTAACACAGTATTCCAGTTGCGCGCGGTCGCGCGCGTGCCGAGCTTCTTCTCGATCAAGGCGTGGGTAAGCCGCGACCGGCCCATCCCGTCGGGATACACGATGTAGAGCTGCCGGCCATCCGCGCGAATGA
>DASPWV010000039.1:0-3154 GCA_035637635.1 Vicinamibacterales bacterium
GTCCGACGCGCCAGAGGCAAACGCGCTCGCCACCGATTTTTCCGTGCTGCGCGTCAATCGAGACATCCTGCGGCGAAGCCGGATCGGTTTTCTCGCCACCCGGCGTGCGCCGAAAGCTGGACACGACAACTACGCGTACGGAGCGGACCTATCGGTGAGTTTCGCCGACACTCTGTCCGTGACCAGCTACTGGGCGAAGACCGAGACGCCGGGCCGCGGCAGCAATGACACGAGCTATAGAGGCCAGTTCAACTGGAACGCCGATCGATACGGCCTTCAGCTCGAGCATCTGTTCGTTGGTGAAGATTTCAATCCGGAAGTGGGATTTCTACGGCGGGAAGCGTTTCGGCGTTCGTACGGGCAGGTACGTTTCAGCCCGCGGCCGAAGAACCTGCGCGGCGTACGAAAGCTCGCTTACGAAGCCGGCGTCGACTACGTAACCAATCCGCGCGGCGCGGTCGAGTCGAAGGAAGCGCAGGGCACGTTTCGCGTGGAGTTCGACAGCGGCGATCAATGGTCGGCGGAGTTTGCCCGCAGCTTCGAGTTTCTGGCGGAGGAATTCGAGGTTGCGAAGAACATTTTTGTGCCAGTCGGAGGCTACACCTTCCAGCAGGTCAAGAGCATCTACATGCTTGGGCCGCAGCGTCCAATCAACGGGTCGGTTACGTTTACACGGGGCAGTTTTTACGAGGGCAATCTGACAGAGCTCTCGTGGCGCGGTCGTGTCGAGTTGTCCTCGCGGCTTTACCTGGAGCCGAACCTCTCCTGGAACCACGTCGACATGCCGTGGGGCCACGGCAACACCAATCTCGTGAGCGCGCGCGCGACCTATACGGTGTCGCCGCGGATGTTCGTCGCCGCGCTGCTGCAGTACCAATCGCGTAACGACTCGATGTCAACCAACGCGCGCTTTCGCTGGGAGTATCGTCCCGGCAGCGAGCTCTTCGTCGTGTACAGCGACGGTCGCGACACGCTCGGTCACGGGTTCCCGTCGATGGTGAATCAGAGTCTCGTGGTGAAGGCGACCCGGTTGTTCCGGTGGTGAAGCGACGGAAGCACGGAAACACCGGATCGATCGATCACAGACGGGCCACCGAGACTCAGAGACACAGAGGAATCTCTTTACGAGAACCCATAAACATTCTGCGTCGCTGCAGGCGTAAAGGCGTGTAAACCCTAAATTCTCAGTGTCTCCGTGCCTCTGTGGCCTGTACGTCGTTCGTGGTTCTACTCCGCCGCCATGAACGGATAGCGATAATCCCGCGGCGGCGCGAAGGTTTCCTTCACGCTTCGTGCGCTCACCCAACGCAGCAGATTCATCTTCGATCCGGCTTTGTCGTTGGTCCCCGACGCGCGTGCGCCGCCAAACGGCTGCTGTCCAACCACCGCACCCGTCGGTTTGTCGTTGATGTAGAAATTGCCGGCAGCATTTCTGAGCGCCGCCGACGCCTCGGTGATCGCCCGTCGATCGTGGGCGAACACTGCACCCGTCAGCGCGTACGGCGAGGTTCGGTCGACGACTGTCAATATCTCGTTCCACTCCGGGTCATCGTAGACATAGGTCGTCAGGACAGGACCGAAAATCTCTTCGCACATCAAACGGTATCCGGGATCTTTCGCTTCGACGATCGTCGGCTCGATGAACCAGCCTTCTCCGTCGCGGCACCCGCCGCCGTGAACGATGGTCGCATTCTGTTTCGCATCCTCCACGTAGCTGCAGATTTTGTCGTACGCCTTTCGGTCGATGACCGCGCCCATGAAGTTCCGGAAATCCCGCACGTCGCCCATGCGGATGTCGTCGAGCATGCCGATCATCCGGTCTCGGACGTCCGGCCACAGCGACTTCGGAAGATACGCGCGGCTCGCCGCCGAGCACTTCTGCCCTTGATACTCGAATGCACCCCGCACGAGGGCCACCGCGACTTCCTGCGGATCGGCCGACGGGTGAACGGCAACGAAATCCTTGCCGCCGGTTTCGCCGACGATGCGAGGATATGCGCGATAGCTGGATAGGTTCTCGCCGATCCGTTTCCACATCGCGTTGAAGACGCCCGTCGAGCCGGTGAAATGAATGCCTCCGAGCTCCGGCGCGTCGAGCAGCACCGCAGAAATTTCGGGAGCATCGCCGGGAACGAAATTGATGACTCCTGGCGGCAGCCCCGCAGCTTCGAACAGGCGCATGATGTAATACGCGCTGAGCAGCGCACTCGACGCCGGCTTCCAGACAACGGTGCATCCCATCAGCGCCGGCGCCGCCGGCAGATTGCCGCCGATCGCCGTGAAATTGAACGGCGTGACGGCGTAGACGAAGCCCTCGAGCCCGCGATAGTCGGACTGGTTCCACACTCCGTGAGTGCTGATGGGTTGCTCGTTGTAAAGCTCCTCGGCAAACGCCACGTTGAATCGCCAGAAATCGATCAACTCGCATGCGGAGTCGATCTCGGCCTGGAACACGGTTTTCGATTGCCCGAGCATCGTTGCGGCGTTGAGTGTCTGCCGCCAGGAACTGGTCAGAAGCTCCGCGGCACGCAGAAACACGGCGGCCCGATCCTCCCACGGCCAGTTTGCCCAGTCGCGGCGTGCGTCAGCCGCCGCGCGAACGGCCTCGCGCACGTTTTCGGCGGAGGCCATATGCCAGTCGGCCAGAACATGCGCATGATCGTGCGGCATGACGGCGTGCGACATGCGTCCGGTCCTGATCTCTTTACCGCCGATGATGATCGGAATCTCGATCCGCTCGCCAGCCATTCCGGCAAGCCGCGCCTTCAGCTCGGCACGCTCGCACGTTCCGGGCGCGTAAGTGAGATTCGGTTCGTTGACAGGAGGCGGCACCCGCCGGGAACCGGAAAAGGAGGAGGACATGCAGCTATTTTATGGGTTAGCGCTCTACGCCGTCGCTCCTTCGATCTCAACCTTGATATGCCGCCACTTCCCCTGACGAAATCGCATGATCGTCAGCACACAGCGGGTGAGATGACCGAGCAGAATGGCGAGCCAGATGTCAGTCGGTTGAAGTCCTCGAGTGGCCTGGATGAAAAAGCACAATCCGAGCGGCACCGCAATCTGAGACGCGAGCGTGATGAAGAGCGGACTGCGAGTATCGCCCGTGCCTTGCAGCCCGCCGGTGTAGACCAGCGCGAGGGTGATGAAGAAT
>DASPWV010000040.1:0-3090 GCA_035637635.1 Vicinamibacterales bacterium
TGTCGACGTTCAACCGGACGACATGATCGTTGTTCATGCCGCCGGCCCACGCATATCCTGCGCGGTCGAGAATTGCGTCGTAGACGTTGGTCCATCGCGTCGGGACCTGCCACTCCTTGAACGTCTCCGTTTTCGTGTCAAACATGCCGATGTTGTTCGCGCGAAACTCCGCGAACCAGAGACGGTCCTGCGGATCCATGTGCCCGCGACGGGGTCCGGAGTTCCGCGTTGGCGTCGGATACGGTGTCACCTGTTGGCTCTTCGCGTCCACCTTGATGATGTAGGTGCCATTCAAATTCATGCCGTAGAAGTTGTTCTTCGAGTCGGACGCCACGCCGTACGAGCTCAGCTCGCGTGCGATTCGTGAGTCCTTCGCCAGCCCGATGGAGTAGTCGACAGCCCGCCACTCACCGGTTTTCAGGTCCACCTGGTATTCGTTGTCGCCGCCAATCCACACCTTCCCGTCAACGTCGTGATTGATAGGCATCACCATCGCGATTCGCGCTTCGTCCCGCTCGAGAAACGCCGGCGCGCCCCACGTCTGAAAGGTTTTCGAGGCGCGATCGAACTTTGCAAGACTGCCTTGGTACATCGTTCCCATCCAGATGTTGTCTTGCTTGTCGAAGACGAGGTCGAGCGAGCCGAGCGGGGCGCCTGGCTTCGTCACCGGCAAAGGGTATTCGACGACTGTGCCTGTCTTCGGGTCCAGCATTCCGAGCATGTGCGATCCGAAGTCGCCGTACCAGATCATGCCGCTACGGTCCGCGGCGGCATCGTGAGGCAGCGCCTCGCGGCGCGGCAGATCGTATTCGGTGATGACGACGCGCGTCGCCTTGCCCGTGGGGCGGGGGAGGGTCTTCAGCGGGTAGCGCCAGTTCGCGCCGCTGCTCCGGTTGATGGTGGACAGATACTCGGCCATCAGCGCGGTGCGCGATTGCTGCACTGGCCGCTCGCCCTCACGGCCGCTCATGCTGTCGCGCATGATCGGATTCGAGAAGCCGCCGCCATGCGCGTTCGGCCGCAGCTGCGGCCGCTCGATCGTGCTGCCCTGCGCATACCGCCCCATTCGTTCGATGACGGCGACAAATTGCGCGGCCGTGTAACGGGAGTTGGCGATTGGTGCGAGCCCATGACACTGGGTGCAATTCAACAGGCCGTTCTTCACGTCATCGCTGCCCGGCCAACTCATGAACCACTCGCCGTTCGAGAGCTGCGCGGCGAGATCGCCGGTTTTCCGAAGCTTCAGCGGAATGTCCGGCGTGCCGCCGGCAGTGACATCAACGGTCGCCGGACTATCGAGCTCGTATCCAATGGCTCTGATGCGAAGTGTGTAGGACCCGCTCTGCAATCGATCGCGAGGAAAGCTGTAGCGCCCGCGCTCATCGCTCACGACCGTGATGGCGATCGTCGATCCCGCTCGCTTGACGCTGACGAGAACACCCTCCATCGCGCCTTCTTCCTGCGAGCTCGCAATGCCGGTGAGTGCGATGGAGGGCGACTGAGCCGTCACGTCCGCGAGCGCAGACAAAAGCACAACGATCACGCTGACGGCCGCGACGGGCCACAGCCTCTTCGAGAGCACGTATTCCATGGTTGTTGACATGTCGACGATCCACTGGAAGCATCGAGACTACTCACGAAAGAATCCGCGCAATCCGCGTAATCCGCCTAAATCTGCGAAATTACCCGCGCGGCCGGCCAGGCACGCTAATAGGGCCGCCCGCCTGCACCTGTTTCCAAATCCGCCGCCCAACCTTGTCGGCTTCCGCGATGACGCTGTCCTCGTCCATCGTCAGGACCTTGCGATTGCGCATGATGAACTGACCGTCGACCATGACGGACTCGATGTCTGACGGTTGACCATTGTGGATCCACGCGGACACGATGCGCCCCGCCGGTACGAGGTGCGCCCGCAGCGTGTCCAGGACAACGAGGTCTGCTTTCTTCCCAACCTCGAGCGATCCGAGGAGCTTTTCCTGATGTACGGCTCGCGCACCCCCTTGCGTTGCGTCTTCGAGCATGTCTTCTGGCTGCGGCCGCGTGCCAGGCAACGGATCGTTGTGCGAGATTCGTTCCGTGAGGAGCGCGACCTTCATGACGCCGAACAGGTCGTTGGTATTGTTGTCGGTGCCATTGGCGATAGGGCAACCTGCCTCTCGTAGCCTGGCGATGGGCGGAATGACTCCCCGGTTCGCTGCCATGTTCGCCTGGTGCGAAATGATCGTCCCCGATTTGCCCAGCAACGCGATATCGGCGTCGTCGACGTACCGGCAGTGCGCAGCAAACAGCCGCGGGCCGAGGAACCCGTGCTTGGCGAGAAAAGCCGGTGGACTCACGCCGTGATGCCGCATCATGAAATCGACCTCGGCGCGGCTTTGCGAGAGATGGATCGTGTACCCGAGATCGTGTTTTTCAGCGAAGGCGCGGACGGCGTGCAGCAACTCAGGCGATGAGGTCTCGGCGAGCGCGGCGGCCGGAAACACGCTGATGCGTCCCTGCTTCGCGCCGTGCCACTTCGAGAACAGGTCGTTGATGCGCTGCATGCCCTCGTCGCGCAGCTTGGGTGAGAATCTGGGTGCTTCACTCCTGGCGAGTCCCTCCGGAGATACCGGGCCATCAACATTCTCGCTGTCGCGGATCGACTCGGCGAACACACAGCGCAGTCCTGTCTGCGCCAACGCTGCTGCGTGGCGACTGATGCCGCCGGAATTCTCGACAATTGTGGTGGTCCCGGTCCGTATTGCTTCCAACGCACCAATGGTGACCATCAACGTGGCCTCCTCTCCCTGAAGGAGACTCGCCGGCTGGATGGCCAGGCGCGCGGAGTTTGGGAATCCGAAGTCCTCGTTGAAACCGCGAG
The DNA here is from genome assembly GCA_035637635.1 of Vicinamibacterales bacterium. Taxonomy (GTDB): domain Bacteria; phylum Acidobacteriota; class Vicinamibacteria; order Vicinamibacterales; family UBA2999; genus DASPWV01. Next base: position 2,861 of record DASPWV010000040.1, read on the forward strand.
CGAGGGTAGCCGCGAGATGCGCGTGACAGTTGATGAGACCCGGCAGTAAGGCCTTCCCGCGTCCGTCGTAGACGTCGGCGTCGGGATACGTTTTGAGAACCGCGTCGGTGGGACCGATCGCCGCGATCTTGTCGCCTACGACGGCGAGCGACACATCATCGTGAACGACGTCGACAGTGACTACGGTTGTATGAGAGAAGACTACGGTCTTGCTCGCCGTTGGCTGCGCT
>DASPWV010000041.1:0-11301 GCA_035637635.1 Vicinamibacterales bacterium
GGCTTTCCAGCCATATCACCAACCGGAGCTCGTCTCGCGTACTCGACACTCGTGCCGGGTCCGCGCGCGATGCGGCCGATTTTGATTCTCGATGTAGCAAGTGGAACGTCGCGGCGACTCTGTGAGGATTGCGGCGGCCGGCCGCGGCTCTGGCTCGATGAAGAGTCGATTCTGATCGAGACCTTCGGCTCTCGTCTGAACGCCTTTCTCGTCGTCGATGCGACAACCGGTCACCAACGTCCGGTTCTCGCGAGCGACGAGCGCTCGCTGGCGAATGCACGCGTATCGCCGGATGGCGGCTGCATCGCGTTCGACGCGGCCTTTCCAGGTGGTTCGCCCACGGTGTTTATCGCGGCCCTCAATCGAACGGCTCCAGTATCAGAGTCGGATTGGACGGCTCTCGAGGACAACGCCAGCCACCCGTTCTGGTCGCGAGACGGTCGCCTTCTGTACTACTTGCCAACGACGCCCAACAAGGATCTTCGCTCGGCCGTCCGCGCGCGGCGGATCGGCGCCACGTCGAGACGTCCCGAAGGCGATTCTTTTGTCGCGGCGACGTTGACCGAAACGATGATCCCGTCGTTTCTTGCCGGGACCGCTCCAATCGTCGCGCGGGATCAAATGGTGTGTGTCCTCACGGATCTTCGAGGGGATATCTGGATGCTGGACGTGTAGTGCGACTTGGCACATGCCGACTAATCAGCAGTGCCCTTCCGCGCATCGACTAGCTCGGCGGCCTGATCACCGGCTACCGCAACCGGCCGTACTGAGGGCACACCGCGTACGTCCGCCTGTTGTATCGCTTTTAATGTCGTGTTTTGACCTAAGTCACACTAGTACTCCTACCTCGCATAAATTCTGGTCGTACCGATCTCAAATGTACGACCCGTCAGTCTCTGTCTCGTCGTGATCGAACCGGCTAAGCGCGCTTGATCGCGCGAGATACACATACTGCCTGCCGCAAAAGGTGAACGAGCGTTCGGAGTGGGTACAACGGTTGCTCCGCGCGAGCCTTGGCTGTGCGCCAACGCTCAGCTAACTCCCAGGAGGGTCTTGATGGATCGAACACCGAAGAAAGAAGTCCGTCTGCGTGCCGAGGAGTTGGAGCAGCGTATCGCGCCCGATGCGACAGGAAATCCCGGCAATAACAACCCGCCACTGAACAACACCAACAATCCCGGCAATGAAGGAACGGGAGGCCAGGTATCGACGGGCAGCCACCCGTAGATCGCACCTGGTGGACGTTCTGAACTCGAATAGGAGGTGACAGGTGGAAAAAGAAAAGACCGTGAAGCTCAAGATCGAGGAACTCGAAGCGCGAATCGCTCCCGACTCAGTCGTTGCCGCAGGGAATAGCGGCTCCGGAAGCGCGGGGAATGGCAACGGCAACGCCGTTTCGAACGGCAGCTCGCCGCAGCCCGTTCATCCGTAGCCGCTTGTGGTGAAAACTCGTCAGCGCGCGGCGAGCGGAGTGCACATCGCGCGACGGTGCGCGTGGTGCACGGGATGGGACAGTCGCTGCGTGTGACTGAGACGCGGAAGAGGTCTGAGGTCGAGGTCTGAAGCTCGCGGAACAACGCCCCGGTCGATTCCTCGCGGTCGGCCATCGTCGCTTCGTCGCTTCAGACTTCAGCCTCGGAGGTCACGCTTGACATGGTGCCGTTAGCGGCTCTTCGCCGCGACCTCGTTGTCAGCCAGCAATCCGGCGAGGCGGGGGTGATCTATGTCATCAAGGACCCGGTCGCGCGCCGGTTTTTCCGGTTCGGCGAAGCCGAGCACTTCGTAGCCTCGCAACTCGACGGCCGAACGGACGTCGAGGCCATCGAACAGCGCGCCGAGCGTGAGCTTGGTGTCGCGATCGACGCTGATACCGTCCGTCAGTTCATCGATCAGCTGCAGCGCATCGGCCTTCTCGAGACACGCGATCGACCGACAATCGATCGCTGTCATCACGGCCGCGTGTCCCACACGAACCCGCTCTACATCAGGCTCAAAGCATTCGACCCCGATCGCTTGTTCGATCGGCTCATCGGAAAGGTTTCCTTCTTCTTTACACCCTGGTTTGTTGCGTCCGCTGTTGCGATCCTGATCACAGCCGCGGTGATCACGATAGCGGACTGGAACGAGATCGTGTGGGGTTTCGGCCGCCTGTACCGCTTCGACGCGCTGCTGCTAGCCTGGATCACAGTCCTCACGGTTACGACGGCCCATGAGTTCGCCCACGGTCTCACGTGCAAGCACTTTGGTGGTCACGTACACGAGATTGGATTCCTCCTTCTCTTCTTTCAACCCGCGTTCTACTGCAACGTGAGCGACGCCTGGCTGTTCGCGGAGAAATCAAAACGTTTGTGGGTGATGTTCGCGGGAGCGTTTCTGGAGATATCTGTCTGGGCGGTTGCGACCATCGTGTGGCGTCTGACCGACGTCGATACGACGTTGAATTTCGTCGCGATGATCGTCATGGCAACCTCCGGCGTGAAGACGCTCTTCAATTTCAATCCGCTGATCAAATTGGACGGTTACTACCTGCTCAGCGATTACCTCGAAGTGCCGAACCTGAGACAACGCTCCATTGGCCATCTGAAGGCCACGGTCAAACGTTTCTTCGGTCCCATCGTCGATCCGGGCGGCGATGTGACGCCGCGCCTCCGCCGCATCTATCTGATTTATGGATCTCTCGCGACCGTGTACTCGGTCTGGCTGCTCAGTCTGGTCGCCATTCGGTTTGGCGGCTTCATGGTCGAGCGCTATCAAGGGCCCGGGTTCCTGGCGTTCTCAGGCCTGTTGACGGTCGTCTTTCAAAACCCACTTCGCAACGCTTATCGAAGGCTGCCGACTTTTCGAAGCAACCCCACGGGGTCTACTGCCATGAAACGACGGACGATTCGTGTTGCCGCGCTCCTGGTCATCTCCGCCGCTCTCTTCATTGGCCGAATGCCATTGAAGGTGTCCGGCGAGTTCAAGGTGCTGCCCGAGAGAAACGCCGACGTGCGAGCGCCGGTCGACGGGCTGATCGAAGAAGTCTACGCAGACGAGGGTGACCGCGTCCGCGCCGGTGATGTGCTCCTGCGTCTCGTCGAGCGCGATTACCGATCCGAGCTCGCGAAGGTAGATGCTCAAATCCTCGAGTTGCGCGCTCAGCTCAAACTGCTGCAGATCGGACCGCGACCGGAGGAAATCCAGGTTGCCCGGGACGAGCTCCAAACCGCAAAGACGCGACAGGAACACGCCGCCGAGCGCTACGAAGAAGCCGGACGCATTCACGCCACGCGTGTCACCAAATCGAAGGCGAGCGTGGAGACGGCGGAAAATCGACTGCGGTACGCAAGAAACGACCTCACGCGATTCAAACAGCTCTTCGAGACCGGGCTCGCGTCGAAGAAGCAGTTCGAGGAAGCCGAGGAGCAGGTGGTGATGCGGGAAAAGGAGCTGGAGCTCGCTGAAGCGGAGCTCCTCAGTATCTCCGCCGATGCGCAGTCGGATATCCGGCAGGATGTCGCGGTTGCCGCGAGACAGATTCAGGAAGCCTCGGCGCGGGTGAAGGTGCTGCTGGCGGGCAGCCGGCCGGAGACCATCGAAGCCATGGAAGCGCAACTGGCGCGCATGGAGGCCGAGCAGAACTTTCTGACCGAGCAACTGCGTCTCACGCGAATCGTGAGTCCAGCGACGGGCGTGATCGCGACGCCGAAGTTCAAGGACAAGATCGGGCAGCACGTCGCGAAAGGCGACCTCATTGCGAAGGTGTACGAGCTTGACACGGTCACGCCGGAAATCGCGGTGTCCGAGAAGGAAATCGGCGACGTGCGCCTCGGCCAGGTCGTGACGCTCAGAGCACGCGCCTATCCGGAAAGAACGCTCACCGGACACGTCAAAGCCATTGCACCCGCCGGAATCGAAGAAGAGGGCGTCGAGCGCAGGGTCTTCAAGGTGAAGGTCCAATTGGATAACGCTGGAGATCTGCTCAAGCCTGAGATGACCGGCAACGCCAAAATCGTCTGTGACAGCCGGTCCCTCTTCAACCTTTTCACCCGCCGGCTCGCTCGATATCTGCGCGTGGAATTCTGGTCCTGGTGGTGATCGCGCGCCAGTCCTTTCCAAGCCGCGTTGAGTCTTACCCTCCATTGACTCCGGCCACTGGCCACGGGTGGACAATTCTCATCCACGAGGGAAAATGGGTCGTCGCCATGCGCCTTGTGACAATTTGCGCTCTCACAGCCGTTGCGGTGACCGCGCCTGCGCTGGCGCAGGAGCGACCGCTGCCTGATGCGAAACCGTTTCTCGAAGAAGTTCGCAAGCGACTCCAGACAGACGATGAGCTGCAGAACGGTTACTCGTACGTCGAAAAACGCCGCGAGGTGAAGTTGGATAAGGCCGGCCGATCGACGAAAGAAACCGTCAAGGTGATCGAGAGTTATCCCGGATTTCCGGGCGAGGATCGGTGGGAGCGGGTGATCGAGGAGGACGGAAAAGCCGTGCCCGCGTCCGAGCTCGCCAAGAAGGATCGCGATCGGCAGAAGAAGGCTGAAGAGTACGTGCGCAAGTTGTCGCAGCAGACGGCAAGCGATCGGGAGAAGGCAGCACGCGACCGCGAAAAGGAACGGCGCAAGACCGTGGAACTGGTCGACGAGATCTTCCGCGTGTACGACATGCGCATGCTCGGACGCGAGACGGTCGAGGGACACGACACAATCACGTTCTCGCTCACGCCGCGCCGCGGCGTGAAGGCTCGCTCGCGTGACGGGGGCATCATGCAGCACTTTACGGGCAAGGCATGGGTCAGCGAGTCGGATTACGAGCTTGTGCGACTGGAGATCGAAGCCATCGACACCGTTTCAATCGGCCTCGGCCTGCTGGCGCGCGTTCACAAGGGATCACATGCCGCCTTTCAGCGCCGCAAGGTGAACGGCGAAGTGTGGCTTCCGGCCAGCGCCAGCTACACCGGAAGCGCGCGGGTGTTGCTTCTGAAAAGCTTGCGGGTGGGCGGAACCGCAGAGTTCTCGAACTATCGCAAGTTCACGGTCGACACGTCCACGAGTTACGGGCGACCGAAGTCGCCCTGAACGCCGGCGACGCAACCTGCCAGGGCGGTGTTCTCATCGATCATCTGCGCGGGCGACCGAAAGCGGCCGCGCAGATCATCCCGCGCGCCGTCGCGCGGGGCGATGAGCTGTGGAGCGCTGAGGTCGTACGCGCCGAGGTGCTGGGGGGCATGCGACGTGGTTATGGCCCGCTCAACTTGCGCCCGGGCTGGCGGCGAACTGGATACCTTGGCAGCCCATGATCACCTTTACCTTGCGAATCTCCGCCCCCGGACGGTCCGATGGCACCGACATCTTGTACGGTTGCAGCTGAGTGAATGAGAGTGAGAAGAAAGTCGAGGACAAGTTTGGGGTCAACAAATCGAGCGTGCCACTTTTTGGTACGGCCGCCGCACGTTTGTCGTTCATGTACGTCTCGTACCAATCGCGGAAACCTTTCGCGCTGGACTCCGGAAGCGTGATCTCCAGATCGTCAGGGCTGCTACTCACCGGCTCCAGTTCGTAACTCCGCGTGGTTCCGACGTAATGGCGTTTGACCGAGTTGGTGATGGTCAACGATTCGATTCGTGACACTCGACTGCACGCCTCTTCGAGGCCGTGGATCTTCAGGCGAAAGTTGCTGGCAAGCCACGTCCTGGATGCCATGTGTGTAACGGCGAGGGCGCTCCCGTCGCCGGCCTGATTTTTCGTGAACTCCGGAGTGATCTTGATCGTCAGCCCAGCCTTCGCTGTTGCTGCGGCGTCAAGTACGGGGAAGCTGATTTCCGAAATCAGACCGTCGCGCCATTCCAGCCGTGACACGACGCGCCCTTGCGCGTCGATCGTGACGATCGCGCCATCCATCCTCCCGACACCGCGCGCGATGTTCGAGCCTTGAGCAACCCAATCGTAGAACGCTTTGGACATTCCGGTGCCACATACGATGCGAATGTCCTCCGGCTGCACGACGCCAAGTTGGCGCTGGCCCGGCTGTCCAGCGATTGCGGGCCCAAGGACAGCGTCATGAGTGGGACCACCACTGACGTCGTCCAGAAAACCGACGATCTTTCCGCGGAGCTCGAGAGCAAAGCGCCTGGAGCCCGCGCGAACAAATGACACGAAACACCTCCGCGCTTATCTCGTCGGCGTTGTCGGCCTTTCCGACAGCGCCTTGAACGGCGTTATCAACGTGCCAATGCCTTCCACTTCGATCGAAACCACGGCGCCCGGCTTGAGGAACTTCTGCCGCTCCGCACCGGTTCCCGATGGTGTTCCCGTGGAAATCAGATCGCCGGGATAGAGCGTGAGCCGTGAGGTGAGATACGCCACCAGACGGCCTTCGTCCCAAATGAGTTGCTCCGTGTTCGCGTCCTGCAGCACCTCTCCATTGACCTTCGTCGAGATGTGCAGATTCCCCGGCGCTTTGGGGAGGAATTCCTTCGGAACGATCACGGGACCGAACGGCGCGGCGCGATCGATGCTCTTGCCGTCAAACCAGTTCGTCCCGGGAAACATCGTCACTTCACGAAGCCGCTCGCTGCCGCGATCGCTGACGTCGTTGATGATGCTGTAGCCGAATACGTAGTCGTGCGCGCGCTCCTTCGGAATGCGATACGCCGGGCGTGGTCCCATCACGATGGCCATCTCGCCTTCGTAGTCGGTGCGCTGGCGCCCGTCGACAATGTAAAAGGGCTCGCCGGGATCGATGATGCAGGAACGCGGAGACTTCGCGAACATGATCGGCGCGTCACGATCGGGCACCACCCGCTCCGCCGCTGATGCATCGAATCCGCCGGCAATGGCGGCGCCTCCGCGAGCGGCCCCAGCCGGTTCCGGCGCAGGTGCCGTGTTGCCACTCATGCCTGCAGCGTGAGCCCGGTAATTAGCCGCTGCGGCGAGCAGGTTCCATGGATATTTGATCGGCGCTTTGACCGACACCTTGTCGAAGTCGAATGCGAACGGCAGGTTCGCGGTGGAGTTGGTTTTGAAGTAGTTCGCGATCTGATAGAGGCGCGGCGCGATCGCGGCGTACTGTTCGATGAGCGCGCGCATCTCTCCCGGAATGGCGACGGGCTGGAGACGCGCCTGCTTGATCAAATGGGCATTGGCGCCATCGACGTCGAGGATGCGTGCGCCGAGCACGAGTCCAACCCGCAGCTTGCCCGCGGATTCGAACGTCGCGAGCTTGAATGGGTTGTCGGGCTTGTCGGAGACAGCCGATTGCGCGGACGGAGCGCGCGTTGTCATCGCGAGCGCTGCGGCGATAAGCGCAGATGCGGCAAGCAGAAGATACCAGCGTCGAATCATGGTCGCCTCTTTCGCGGCAATGCTAACAGAGCACGTTCAGGCGATTGTCAAGAGCGCCTTGAGCTCGCTGCGCGCGACGTCGAAGGCACGTTCGTAGCCTTCGAGCGGCGCGACATGCGCGATGAGCGGCCGCACTTGCACGGCGCCGGACGCGAGGTGCGCGATTGCGGGCGCGAACGGGCCGCACCGCGACCCGGTGAGGGTCAGCTCGTGCACCACCGCGGGCCACGAAGCGAACGGCGCGGCGCCATGCGCGGTCGTTTTCATCACCACCGTGCCGCGCGGCCGCGCGAGCGCCACCGCCTGTTGCAACCCCTCGGCACGGCCTGTGACGTCGACGACGACATCGAAGTCTCCTTCTGCGTGCTCGACATGGGTTGTCGCGAAACCCAGCGCGCGCGCTACGTCCAACTTGCGCTCGTGTCGTCCGATCACCGTCACGAGGTTCGCAACCGTGCGCAGCACTTGCGCGACGATGAGGCCCATCCGCCCGTCACCAAGCACTCCCACCCGTGTGTTCGTTGCGAGCGGTGCCTGCTCGAGAATGCGGCATGCGGCCGCGACAGGCTCGACGAACACCGCCGTCTCGTTGTCGACGTCGTCTGGAACGCGATGAAGGTTCGCGCCCGGCAGCGACAAGTACTCGGCGAATGCGCCGGAGCGGCCGCGTATCCCGACGACCGTTCGCTTCGGGCAATGTTCTTTGATGCCGGCGCGGCACTGCGCACACGCGCCGCAGCCCACATTGATCTCGCCGACGACACGCCTGCCGATCCACTCGCGGTCAGCTGGATTGGAAACGCTATCGACCAGCCCGACGAACTCGTGCCCGGGAATCCCACGGAAGTCCGCATAGCCATCGACGAGGTGCAGATCGGTGCCGCAGATGCCTGCCAGCAGCACGCGCACCTTACATTCACCGGGCTCAGGCGTAAAGGGCACAGTGCGCAAGGTGAGGCAGTGCGGGGTATCGAGGACGAGCGCGCGCATCACGGGCGTCTGGTCACCATCTTCCTGCGCAACCCAAGCACAAGCTGTGATGCTTCAGACATCAATCATATGATGTTCAAGTTCGTACACATGGTGTCACGCCGGCATTTCTTGAAATCGTCTGTGCTGATGTCTGCTGCCGCCACCGTGGGCGCACAACCGAAGTCTCGCGTGCCGCTGCGCGTCGCGGTTGTTGGCGCAGGCGCGTTCGGCGGCTGGACTGCGCTGCACCTCCGCCGTGCCGGCGCCGACGTGACCCTCATCGATGCATGGGGTCCCGGCAACGCTCGCGCGAGCTCCGGTGGAGAAACCAGGGTCATTCGCACGATCTACGGGCCAACGCGTAAGTACGTAGAAATGGCGGCCCGCGCCCTCGCGTTGTGGAAGGAGTGGGACCAAGCGGGTCGTGAACGGTTTTATCGACCGACGGGCGTTTTGTGGATGATTGGCGGCGACGACAGCTACGCGCGTCAATCGCTTCCGTTCTTACGCGATTTGAAACTCGCGTACGACGAGATGGACCCCGCAGCTGCCGCGAAGAAGTGGCCGCAAATCAGCTTCGACGGCATCCGAAAAGCCTTCTTCGAGCACGAAGGCGGGTACCTGCTCGCAAGACATGCATGCGACGCGGTCGCCGGCGAGCTCGTGCGGATCGGCGGAACATATCTGCAGACTGCGGTGACATCCATTCGATCCGATCGACAGCGACCGGATATCAAACTGGCGAACGGTGACAACCTCCGCGCCGATCGGTACGTGTTCGCGTGTGGGCCGTGGTTGGGACGATTATTTCCAGAGGTGATCGGCGCGCGTGTGCAACCGACGCGTCAGGAAGTTTTCTACTTCGGCACGCCAGCCGGCGATCAACGGTTTGTCGAACCGAGCCTGCCCGTGTGGGTAGAAGCCGCCGATCGATTCATTTACGGAATCCCTGGCAATCTGCATCGCGGTTTCAAAGTCGCAGACGATGGACGTGGACCCGAGTTCGATCCGACCGACGGCGATCGCACGCCTTCACAGGACGGCGAGCGCGCGCTCCGCGCATTCGTGAGCCGTCGGTTTCCCGCACTCGCCAACGCGCCTGTCCTTGGCGCGGAAGTCTGTCAGTACGAGAACAGTCCCGACGGCCATTTCATCATCGACCGGCACCCGGCAATGCCTGAGGTATGGATTGCCGGCGGTGGCAGCGGCCATGGCTACAAGATGGGACCAGCGCTCGGCGAGATGTTGGCGCGCCAGGTTCGCGAAGACGCTTTGCCAGATCCGTTTTTCGCGCTGTCTCGGTTCCGTTGAACACGGTCGTATCAACGTTCCGCCCGCGCTATCATTGAGCGCTTCGACTGCGCAAGGAGGCTCACATGGTGTTCCGACGCCACGCGCCCGCCGTCTTGGTGGTGCTCATCCTCGTCATCTGCGGCGCACCAGCATCTGCCCAAGGTCAGGAAACAAAGATCAGCGGAGTCGTGCGCGACAGCACCGGCGGCGTCATCCCGGGAGTCAGCATCACCGCGAGGAATCAGACGACGAATGCGGTGCAGACCACGACCACCGGCAACGACGGCAGTTATTCCATTGCAGTTGCGCCGGGCACCTACTCCGTGGTTGCCACGCTGTTCGGCTTCGGGCCCGTCGCGCAAACCGTCGAAGTGTCGTCGAGCGCCCGACAGCTCGATTTCACTCTCGAGCCGCAGCTCACCGTGGAGGTCAAGGTGACCGCTCTGAAGCGCGAATCGACGGTGCTGGAGGTGCCGTTTTCGGTCGCCGCGCCCACCGAGGAAGTGCTGCGCGCCCGCGGCGTTTCGGACATCGAAGCCGTTGCGGCAAACGTTGCAGGCTTCACCGTTCAGAACCTCGGACCCGGTCAGAGCCAGGTCGCCATGCGCGGCGTTTCAGCCGGCCAGATCGTGCGCGACCAGCCGGGCGTGAAAGAGCAGGTGGGAGCGTACCTCGACGAATCAGTCATCTCGCTGTCGCTGTTTACTCCCGACATCGATCTGTTCGACATCAATCGCGTCGAAGTGCTGCGCGGCCCGCAAGGTACCCTATTCGGCTCGGGCTCGCTCTCCGGCACGGTGCGCTACATCACCAATCAGCCAGCGCTTGGCGTCCGCGCCGGCTTCGCCGAGCTCGGTGGAAGTCTGGTTCGCGGTGACAGCTTCGGCGGATATGCAAAATTCGGCTTCAACGTGCCGATGGGTGACAGGGCGGCTCTACGCGTCGCCTCGTATTACAACCGGCTGCCAGGGTTCATCGACGCGGTGCAGCCGGATCTCAGCGTCAAGAAAAATGTCAACGACGGCTTTCGGACCGGCGTTCGCGCCGCCGTCACGTTCGCGCCGAGCCCACGCCTGTCGATCACGCCGCGAATCGTCTATCAGAAAGTGGAAACTGACGGCTGGAATCGCATCGACGCGTTCAACATCCTCGCGAATCCGTTTACGACGACGCGCCCGGCGGTGACGCTTGGCGAGCGGCAACAGTTCACGCAGCTCGAAGAGAAGTTCACAGACGACTTCGCGCTCGCTGATTTCAACCTCAACTACAACTTCCGCAATGTCGCCCTGACGTCGATCACCTCGTACACCTATCGCGACGTGCTCGTTATTCGTGACGCGACCGCGCTGACCGCCAGCATCACCGGCGGCAGCATCGGTCTGCCTCCGCGCGTCTACACGTTGAACGCGCCGCTCAACGACGCGACAACGGCAAAGTTGTGGACCGAGGAGCTGCGGTTTTCGGGCGCGACCAACCGGGTGCACTGGGTAGGCGGCGGATTCTATAGCCATACCGACCGCGATTACGGTCAGGACCTGCCGGTGATTGGCTTCGAAGATCTGAGCGGCATCCCGACGCGCGGACTTCGCGCGCCCAAGGACAGCCTGTTCTTTTCGGATCTCGGGTACAAGCTCAATCAGTTCGCCCTCTTCGGCGAAGCGACGCTGTCGCTGACCGACGAGTTCAGCCTGACGGGCGGCCTGCGCTACTA
>DASPWV010000042.1:0-4648 GCA_035637635.1 Vicinamibacterales bacterium
TCGAGGTGCTGAGGACCGGTGGCGTGCGGAACGAGCTCGCGGCGGGCGACGCCCAGATTCGTCACATCACGCCGCGCGGTGCCTCCAGCGACTGGATCTTCGAAGACACGGCGGCGTCACCGCGGTGGTGGATGGTGTCACGCGGTTCTCCGAAGCGGCCGCTGTTCGGCGCCAGAACAGAGATTCCGACAGTTGCCGGCTCTCGGACGGCGAGTCTTCGCATCAATGCGCTTTTTCAACTGGCGGCTTCTGCCGACGGACAGTGGATCGCGGCTGTCGTGGCAGGACCATCTGGTGTTGAGCTCTGGCGGATCGCGGCGGACGGATTGCGCGCTGAGATCGTGCACGGTCCCGCAGTTGTCGCGTCGCCGGCCTGGACCGCGTCAGGCGACCTGGGATGCATCCTGACGATCGCCGGCCGGCCGCGATTATCGGTTCCCTGCGGAAAGCCGACGATTGCATTCTATCCCGACGTCGACGTGGTTGGGCCTATCGCCTTTTCACGGGCAACGCCAACGGTGTTCTTCGCGTCTCCGAACGCGGGCGGCACGGTCGATCTCTGGCGCGCCGATTTGACGACGCGAAAGGCGCAGCGCGTGACGGCGTTTTCGCGCGACACTTACGCACCTTCGCTAACAGCCGATGGTCGGGTGCTCTTCAAAGTACAGAGCTACCGGACGTCCGTTGCGGAGCTCGATCTCGCATCCGGTACGGTGGAGCAGCTCTCGACGCTCCAGGCTGAAACACCGTCGTATCACCCCGACGGCCGGCGCATCGCCGTCACGTATGGCACGTGGCGCCGTCTCATCGATGACGCGAAGTATCCCGACATCGCGCAGGAGATCGGAGTGATTCGGTCGAGGCCGATCGATGCGCCGGCGACAGAACCCGTCGAGATCGTCGCGAACAGCGCCTCAGAAGATCAAGCGATGTCGTGGTCGCCGAACGGCAAGTGGATCGCGCTGCATTCGCACCGCGAGCAGTCCGACGACATCTGGTTGCGGCCCGCGAACGGCGGCGCGCCAGATCGCCGCGTATCGTTTCTCGGCCGCGGCGCCGAAGTGGGGTGGCCGCGCTGGTCGCCTGATGGCAAGTGGGTGCTCTACGATGGTGCGAGTCCGTCGAGTCGGCGATCGGTGTTGTTCGTGATCGGCATCGATCAGGAGAGTGGCGCCGTGACGGTTGAACCTCGCGAGGTGACAATCGCGGAGTTCGACGGCGAGATTACACACGGTGAGTGGTTGGCTGACAGCGCAGCGGTTGTCGCGATTGCGAAAGAGGGGCCCGGGCGGCAGGCGATTCTCTCAGCACCCGCGCGTGGCGGCGCCGCTCGCGTGCTACACCGCTTTGCGTCGGAGCACGATTTTCCCGGCCTTGGCGTCACGCCGGATGGGAAGCGGCTTGCGTTTGTGGCGCCCGCGCCTGACGGGTACTATCAGATCTTCGCGCTGCCGATGGGCGGTGGCACGCCGCAACAACTCACTTTCGATCGAACCCACAAAACGCAGCCGGCCTGGTCGCCGGATGGCCGCCGCCTGGCGTTCACCGTCTGGAGTTACGACGTGCAGTTCTGGATGCTCTCGCAATAGCGTCGGCAGCGTCTCTGCTACCATTCGCCCTTTCGCATGACACACAGGTGTTTCTCGTGACGTCCGGCGCCGGCTTCGGGTGGACGTCAAGCGGGGTAAACGGGTATTCGGATGCGGAGATGCGCCTGCGCGCGGCCGCCGGCGACCTGAAAGGGATCTCGAAGTGGGATCTCGATACGCCGGCGCTCTGCGTCGACCTCGACAAACTCGAACAGAATCTCGCTCGGATGCGCACGAGCGTGGCCGCGATGAAAGTGGCGAGCCGTCCGCACGCCAAAACGCACAAGTGTCCGGCTATAGCGAAGCTGCAGCTCGCCGGCGGATCCATCGGCATCTGCACGGCAAAGATCAGCGAGGCGGAGGTCTTCTCCGCGCACGGCATTGGACCCATCCTCATGACGACCGCGAACGTCACCGCAGGCAAGATCCGTCGCGCAATGGCGATTCGAAAGAAGAACGCTCAGTTCGTTCAAGCGGTTGACTACGCGCAGAATGCCCGCGACCTGAACGACGCGGCCAACGAAGCAGGCGTTGTAGCCGACGTCGTCGTCGATGTCGCGATTGGCACGCGCAGCGGCGTCCCGCCCGGCGACCGGGCAGTTGCATTGGGGCAACTGGTCGATCAGCAGCTGAACCTGAAACTGCGCGGCATCATCAGCTACGACGGAGCCGCTCAGCACATCAAAGGGTTCAAGTCGCGTCTCGATCAAACGTTGAGCCGATTCGAGCCGTCGCTCGAGACCTTCGAGCGCTTCAGGAAGGCTGGCCTGAGCACCGAGATTTTCAGCGGCGGCGGTACGGGCACGTACAACATCCTGCCGAAGGCACCAGGTGTGACTGATGTGCAGGCCGGCAGCTACATCTTCATGGATTGCCAGTACATGGAAATCGGCGGCGAATCGAACGATGACGTCTACACCGACTTCGCGCCGTCGCTGACCGTCATGACGACGGTGCTCAACACCTATTTCGAGAAATCGATTACCACCGATGCCGGTGCGAAGGCGCTGACACTGAACAAGCCGGGCCCGTGGGTTGTCGGCGAAACGGGCTTTGCGTATCACGCAGGTTCCGACGAGTTTGGAGTCATCAAGTACGACATCGCGGAGAAGTCGTACAAGGTGGGCGACAAGCTAGAGCTGATCGTGCCGCACTGCGATCCCGTAGTGAACGAATACGATCAGATGTACGCGACACGCGACGATCGCGTCGAAGCCGTGTGGCCGATCAGCGCCCGCGGCCACTCTCAGTGATCAACTCGCGACCAGCATCGGCATGCGTGAATCTGCACCAAGAGTGATTGGTCGTGCGTCAATTTGCCACCTTTTTCCTGGTTCTACTGTCCCATAGTGTCCGACCGAGGTCTAAGGCCCGGTCACACGTCAGCCGAAAGATCAAAGGGAGTCGTCGACCTTGCGAAAGCTCTCTGGCTGTTGGGATCGCAATAGTTCCCAGGACTTCACGTGCGAACAAAACGAAAAAAACTAGGTGAGGCCCTCGTCGCCGACGGTCTGGTGACGGAAGACGAAGTCCGAGGCGCGCTCGCCGAGCACAAACGAACGGGCGAACGGCTCGGTGCTGTTCTGATCCGGCTGAATCTCGCCACCGAACGGCAGATTGCCCAGGCACTCGCTGTACAACTCGGGTTGCCGTTCGTCGATTTCGGGGAAACGGCGCCCGATCCTGACGCGGTTGCCCTCATCTCGAAGGATATTGCGCTGCAGCGCCTCTGCCTGCCGCTGCGACTCGAACGCAACACGCTGACGCTCGCCATGGCGGATCCGCTGTTCTTCAGCGTGGTCCAGGACCTCGAGTTCCAGACCGGCCGATACATCAAGCAGGCCGTTGCCACGCGCTCCGACATTCTCGAAGCGATTGGGCACGCATATCCGGACAACGCGCTGACGCGCACCGCCACGAACGCGGCGTCATCAACAGACGATGACGCGGCTTCATTCGGCATCGAGGCGGCGCCGGCAGAGAAACGGACCGTGCACGAGCCTGTCGACACACTGAGCGAACGGAGCCAGGCCGCACCGATCATCGATCTCGTGGATCTCGTCTTGAAGAGCGCCATCACGAATGCCGCAAGCGACATTCATATCGAACCGATGGAGCCGGGCGTGCTCATTCGGCATCGCCTCGACGGGCTGCTCAAAGAGGTGATGGACCTCCCGAAATGGGTTCACGAAGGCTTGATCGCCCGCATGAAGATCCTGGCCGGGATGGATATCGCCGAGAAGCGCTTGCCGCAGGATGGGCGCATCCGGGTGAACACCGACGACGGCCGGCAGGTCGATTTTCGCGCGTCCACGTTGCGTACGTTGCACGGCGAAAAAATGGTCCTGCGCATGCTCGACAATCGCCGGGAAGCGCCCCCGCTCGAAGAGCTCGGCTTCTCGCCCGGCTCGCTTTCGACGCTGCGCGATTTTCTGCGCAATACGCACGGCATGATTCTCGTGGTCGGCCCGACCGGAAGCGGCAAGACGACGACGCTCTGCTCCGCGCTCTCATCGATTCAGTCCGAGCAAACGAACATCATCACCGTCGAAGATCCCATCGAGTACCAGCTGGTCGGCATCAACCAGACGCAGATCCAGGAAAGGATCCACCTGACGTTCGCGGCCGCTCTACGGTCGATTCTGCGTCAGGACCCGGATGTCATTCTCGTCGGCGAGATTCGCGATCAGGAAACCGCGCGCATCGCGATGCAGGCGGCGCAGACCGGACACCTCGTGCTCTCGACACTGCACACCGACGATGCGCCGTCGTCCATCACGCGGTTGATTGACATTGGAATCGAGTCGTATGTCATTGCCTCGGCGGTCATCGGCGTGGTCGCGCAACGCCTCATGCGGCGGTTATGTCCGAACTGCAGAAAGCAGTACACGCCGCCGCCCGATATCCTGCGGATGCTCGGCATCACCGAGGCCGAGGCGGCGACCATTCGATTCTTCAAGGCCGGCGGCTGCGAGCAATGCCGGCACACAGGCTATCGCGGACGTGTGGGCATTTACGAGGTGATGCGGGTCACCGACAAGATGCGCCGGCTGGTGACG
>DASPWV010000043.1:0-1590 GCA_035637635.1 Vicinamibacterales bacterium
CGGCGTCTCGAGGAACAGCAGGCGCGTGTTCGGTCTGATCGCCGCCTTCCATACCGAGGGCTGAGTGCCGTCCGCGTAGGCCGTCTCGATTCCGAACTTTGAAAGGACGGTGCTGAACAATTGCACCGTTGCGCCGAAGACCCCGGAGGAGCACACGACATGGTCTCCGGCTTTCAGGGTGGCCATCGCGGTCGCGAGGATCGCGGACATTCCCGAAGCGGTCGCGACGCACGCCTGCGCGCCTTCGAGGGCCGCGAGCCGCTCCTGGAACGCGGTCACCGTGGGATTGGTGAAGCGCGAGTAGATGTTCCCGGGCGCGTTGTTACAGAAACGGTCCGCCGCCTGGGCGGCGTTCTCAAACACGAAGCTCGAAGTGAGATAGAGCGCCTCGGAGTGCTCGTTGAACTGGCTGCGCGCGATTCCGGCGCGGACCGCAAGCGTTTCGATGTCGTAGTCCTGCATTTGTCGATCCTGAAAATAGAAAAACCCGTCCAGCTTTCGCTAAGACGGGTTTTGGCCACGCTTTAGCCGTATTTATTAGGCGCCCGCAAGCTGTCGATCAAATCGGCGCAGAGCGCACCTTACTATCCCGACGCGGCGATGTCAAACCTGCCGGCTTCGAGCAGGATCGTTCAGGCCGCGTTGAGGTCGAGCTGGTTGTTCTCGGCGTCCTCCATGCTTTCCTGACGGTTGGCGTCGCGCTGCTGTTCGATCGAGGCGAGATATTCGCTCGTCACGTCTCCGGTGATGTACACCCCGTCGAAACACGAGGTCTCGAACTGCGCGAGCTTCGGGTTGACCGCGCGCACCGCGGTCTTGAGCGCGTCCAGATCCTGATAGATGACCGCATCGGCCCCGATCTCGCGCGCGACCTGCTCCTCATTACGCCCGGTGGCGATGAGCTCGGCACGCGTCGGCATGTCGATGCCATACACGTTGGGAAATCGCACCGGCGGCGCCGCTGAGGCGAAAAACACCTTGCGCGCGCCGGCTTCGCGCGCCATCTGTACGATTTCGCGTCCCGTCGTTCCCCGTACGATCGAGTCGTCGACGATCAAGACGTTCTTGTCCTTGAATTCGAGGCCGACTACGCTCAGCTTCTGGCGCACCGATTTCTTTCGAATCGTCTGACCGGGCATTATGAAAGTACGGCCGATATAGCGATTGCGGATGAAGCCTTCGCGATAGGTGACGTTCAGGCCGTGGGCGAGCTCCAGCGCGGCCGGCCGGCTTGTGTCGGGAACCGGGATCACCACGTCGATTCCAAGATTGGGCATCGTGCGCCTGATTTTTTCCGAAAGCTGCCGCCCCATGTGCAGTCGGCTCTCGTACACCGAAACCGCGTCCATGACCGAGTCGGGCCGGGCAAGGTAGACGTATTCGAAGATGCACGGCGCGAGCACGGGTTTGGCCGCGCATTGGCGGCTGTTGAACGTTCCGCCTTCATCGATGAAGATGGCCTCGCCCGGCAGAACGTCCCGCACCAGCTCGAAGCCGAATGCGGTGAGCGCGACGCTTTCTGAAGCGACCAGATATTCAGGCCCCTCGTCCGTGTGATTGCGGCCGAATACGAGCGGACGGATTCCGAAC
>DASPWV010000044.1:0-4752 GCA_035637635.1 Vicinamibacterales bacterium
CCGACGCGCGCGATGGTGACGAGTTCGCCTTCGATCCCTCGTCGCGCCAAATCACCAACGTGACGCAAGACAAAACGTACACGCCCCTGCCGCTCACCGATAAGGAAGACGAGCTTCGCAAAAGCGGCGGCATCTTCGCGATCGGCCGTCGAGAATTCCGCCCGTCGCTCGAACGCACACCGGATGTCGTGTGGCCCGACGACAACCACGCGCGACGGATGTCGACGACAGAACAAATCATCTGGGCCCATCGCGTCGACAAGGATGCCGAGGTGAAGCCGGGCTCGACGCTGCGCGTGTACGCGGACCTTCTTCCCGGCTCCGACGGCACCGCGCCGTTTGCCATCCACACGTTCAATCAAATCACCGGCGGCGCGACCATCTTTCCCCGCCAGGCCGCGATCGCGAACGATCACTTCGTCTTCACCGGCAAAAAAGACGATGACAAGCAGACGCAGATTGGACGGCAATTTGCGGAACAGCACGGGATTGGAAAGCCGTACTACGCAACGCCCGGCGATGGGATCTTCCATTTCTATTTTCCTGAGCAAGGCCTCGTCGTTCCGGGCCAGTTCATTCCTGGCGCGGACTCTCACTCGCGCGCGTACGGTGCATATGGCGCCGTTGGTATCGGCGTCGGATCGACCACGCTCGGCTTTGGATGGGCAACCGGTTACATCTACTTCACCATGGCGAAGCAGCGTCGTGTGCGTCTGACGGGACGACTCCGTCCGTGGGTGACCGGCAAGGACATCGTCCTGGAGCTCCTGCGGCGCTGGGGCACGAAGCAGTCGCAAGGCATGTCCGTCGAGCTCGTTGATGCGAATCAGCAGCTGCCGATCTCGTATCGCAACACGATTGCAAACATGATGGCGGAAGCCGAGGCGCTCAACGGCATCTTCGCGCCCGACGAGATCACCTACGCGTGGTATCGAGCGAAAGGCATGACCGATCTCCCGTATCCACCCGTTCACTGCGGTGAAGACGCCGTGTTCGAGATCGACGAGGAGCTCGCGCTCGGCGAGATTGCCGCGATGATTGCCAAGCCCTTCAGCCCCGGCAACGCCTTTCCGGCGGAAGAGGTCGCGCGCGAGCGGATCACGTTTGACAAGGCGCTGATCGGGTCGTGCACGAACGGCGGCTACGACGACCTCCTCTCGGCCGCTCTGGTGCTGCGCGCGGCGCGTCAGCGAGGAATCAAGAAAGCCGTGAAGGAGTTCGTCGTCTTCCCGGGATCGGGCGGCGTCAAGCGCGAGATCGAGCAGCCTGACGAACGTCTTGAGGGTGAGTCGATCGCCGATGTCTTTCGTTCCGTCGGCGGGGAAATCAGGAGCTCCTGGTGCGGGCCCTGTTTTGGGCAGGGGCCGGATGCGCTCGAGAAGGGACAGCGGGCCATTACGTCGTTCAATCGCAACTGGCAGAACCGAATGGGGTACGGCGGCGAGGGATACCTCGCGAGTCCCGCAGTCGTTGCTGCGTCCGCTCTCATCGGATACATGGCTCCGCCCACCGAGCTCGGTCTCGAGTGGGACGCGGAGCGGTTTGGCATTTGACTGCGTTATGCTCTGGGCGCTTCCTGAAGGAGACATTCATGTTCATGAGATCTGCGGGCCGCTGGGCAATTGCAGCAGCGCTCGCGACGATGTCCGCTGCCGCTCTCACGGCGCAGTCGGCGCCGACCATTCGCTTCACCGACGCGAAGCTTGCGAACGGCTTGCGCGTGGTCGTCTCTGAGGACCACACCGCGCCCGTGTACTCGATTGCCGTCCACTACAACGTCGGCTCGCGCGACGAGCGAAAGGGCCGCACCGGTTTCGCGCACCTGTTCGAGCACATGATGTTCAAGGGCTCGGAGAACGTCGGCCCTGGCGAGCACTTCATGCTGGTCTTCAACAACGGCGGCAGCATGAATGGGACGACGAACAAGGACCGGACGCTGTATTTCGAAACGCTGCCCGCAAATCAGCTCGACCTCGGCATCTTCCTCGAGGCCGATCGCATGCGGTCGCTCGCTATCACGAAGGAAAACCTGGACAACCAGCGCAACGCGGTGCAGGAAGAGCGCCGGCTCGGTGTCGACAATCAACCGTATGGCCGCACGTTCGAGCTCCTAGACGAGCTCGCCTACGACAACCCGGCCTACGAGCATTCGGTCATCGGATCCATGACGGATCTCAATGCGGCTTCCGTCGACGACGTCGCCGCGTTTTTCAAGACGTACTACGCGCCCAACAACGCTGTCGTGGCCATTGTCGGCGACGTAGACGCAAAGGGCACGCTCGAGAAAGTCCGCCGCGTGTTCGAGCCAATCCCGTCACAACCTCCGCCGCCGAAAGTCGATATGACCGAGCCGAAGCAGACCGCCGAACGGCGGCAGACCATCGACGACCCGCTAGCGCGTTTGGCTCGGATCGACATCGTGTTCAAAGTGCCGCCGCGCCTCACGGCAGACGACGATGCGCTGCAGGTGCTTGGCACGGTACTGTCGAGCGGGCGCAGCTCGCGCATGTACCAGCAAATCGTTCGTGAACAGCAGCTCGCGCCAAACGTGTCCGCAGGACGCGATGGAGCCGTCGGGCCCGGGCTGTTTCGTGTCTCCGGCACGGTTAACCCGGGCAAGACCGTGGAAGCCCTCGAATCGGCGATTGCCGCGGAAATCGACAAGGTGAAGACCGGACCAATTCAGGACTGGGAGATGGAGAAGGCACGCAACAACGCCAAGCGCAGCGTCGTTTCCGGCTTGACCAGTTCCTTGAACCGCGCCATACAACTCGCGGACTTCGCCGCAAGCTACGGTGATCCAGCGCTCATCAATCAACGAGTCGAGCGGATAGCGAAGGTTACCGCCGCCGACGTGCAGCGGGTCGCGCGCGCATATCTGGTTCCTGAAAACCGGACCGTTGTAATCACGAGACCCAAAGGATCAGCGTCGAGCTCGGGAGGTGCGCGATGAACGCTGTGTGTCGATACGGGCTCGCGTGCAGCGTTGTCTTTATCGCTGCAGTCAGTGCCTCCACCGCGCAGGCTCCCCAACCACCGTCGCAGGAGCCGGTCGTCATGAAAGGACGCGCACCGGTTTCCAATCAGCTCCTGCAGGTCAAACTGCCGCGCGCCGAGGAGGCCGACCTTCCCAACGGCGTGCACCTCATCGTCCTGCAGGATCGGCGTGCGCCGCAGTTCACGGCACAGATCTCCATTCGAGGTGCAGGTGGTTACTACGATCCGGCGGGACAGGCCGGCCTGGCGGAGTTCACCGCGGCGATGTCGCGCGAAGGCACAGCGACGCGGTCGTCGACGGCGATTGCCGAGCAGCTCGAACGGCTGGCCGCGAGCCTTGCAATGGGCGCGGGAATGTCGGCAGAAGACGCAACGATATCCGGATCCGGATTGACGGAACACGCGGATGTCGTTCTCGATCTGATGGCAGACGTTCTGCTCAGTCCGTCGTTTCCCGCGGAGGAACTGACGCGCTACAAGGCGCAACGCCGAGCGCAGCTCGTGCAGCAGCGATCGAATCCTGGATTTCTGGCGGTGGAACGCTTCAGCGATGTGATCGCGGGCGATCATCCCGACGGACGCGTCTCGCCGACCATAGAGACGCTCGAAAAGACAAGCCGCGATGACCTGGTGAATTTCCACCGCACGCGATACGTGCCGGATCACGCGGTGATTGCCGTCGCCGGCGATGTGTCGATGGCGGATGCGATGAAGAAGGTCACGGCGCGCTTCGGCGGTTGGAAGAAGGCAGGGCTCGCCGCGCCCCAGGTGTCCGATCCGGCAGCCGTTCGGAAAGCGGGTGTGTTTCTCGTCGAGCGTCCCAACTCCGTTCAGACAAACCTGATTGTGGGGACCCAAGCGATACGTCGGACCGATCCCGATTACTACGCGTTGACCGTGCTGAACAAGGTCATTGGTGGTGGACCGACCGGGCGGCTCTTTCGTCATCTGCGAGAAGCGAAGGGATACACGTACGGCGCCTATTCGGATGTCGACGCGCCGCGATTCCGCGGCACGTGGACGGCCCAGACAGAAGTGCGAACGGATGTCACGGAACCCGCGCTGACAGACCTGCTCGACGAGCTACGTCAGGTGCGCGAGACGCCAATTCCCGCGCAGGAACTGGCCGATGCGAAGCGTTCGCTCGTTGCGGCGTTCGCCCTCACGCTCGAGAGCCCGCAGACGCTTCTGAATAACGCCGTCACACGCTATCGCTACGGGTTGCCGGTCGATTATTGGGACCGATATCCCGAACACGTGATGGCCATCACCGCTGCAGATGCGCAGGCGATGGCGAAGAAATATCTCGATCCGTCGCGAATTCAGATCGTCGCCGTGGGCAATGGCGAAGCGATTGCGCGCTCATTGCGGAAGCTGGGAACCGTGGAGGTGTACGACGCTGAAGGCAAACGCATTTCGACGTACTGACGTACATAGGGTGCCTCGAGTGCCTGGGGTGCCTGGGGTGCCTGGGGTGCCTCGAGTGCCTGGAGTGCCTCGAGTGCTTGGCGTGTTGTTTGTGGCCTGCACGGCGATACTGCTTGCCCGGCCTTCTACCAGTGCGCAGCGCGGACCGGCGGAGCGCGCACCGCTTGATGTCGCTCGTGTTCTCGCGGCTAGATACCCCGAGAGCCCGATCATGAGCTACATCCCGGGCGTGGCGTGGTCGGCGTCGCTGCGCCTCGCGCAACTCACCCGTGAAGACAAGTGGAAGGAAAAGCCGCGGCGCGATATGCAGCCCTTTCTTTCCGGAGA
>DASPWV010000045.1:0-1578 GCA_035637635.1 Vicinamibacterales bacterium
AGAAACACCGGCTTCTCTGGAAAGAACGGCAGGTGTAGGTGGCGCGCGCCCTGGACTACACCGCCCTCGGGAATCTTCGCTTCCTCCTGGCGCGTCGGCCACAAATCTAGCAGGCCGATGAAAAAGTAACTCGTGAGACCATTTCCCTCTCTGCCGTCGTCGATGTTCGTCGGTGGGCGCCCCGCATCCGGCTTGGCATCATCGCGCGGGCGCGTGGGAGTCCTGTTCTGCTCACGTCGCCCTCGCCAAGAGTGTGCGCAGGCGAATCAGGTTGTACGCCGCGGCGGTAAAGGTCACGATCCAATCGACGAGTTCGCCACCGCGGTGTCGCAGCTTCCGCAACCCGCCCACCGTTTTCATCCAGCCAAAGACTTGCTCGATCAGCTTGCGCTTCTGTTGGCTGATGGCATACCCCGCATGACGAGTGGTGCGGCCATCGATTGCGGTGCCGACCGCTTTCTGTGCCACGTGCGGCGTGATCGCGAGCGCGCGTACCGCGGCGACGAAGGCCGCGACATCGAAATTCTTGTCGCCGCCGACGGTGCTCCCGACTGGCGCGCTGGCGTCGAGCAGCAGGTGGGCCGCGTCGCGTTCGGCCGTGCCCGTCGCAGGCGTCACGCAGACGTTGGCCACCAGCCCGTGGCGATTGTCGAGCAGCACATGGCCGGCATACGAGAGCTTCGCCTCGCGACCGGCGCCCTTCCGTGCCAGCATGGCATCGGGATCGGTCGTGGATTGATGCGTGTCGTTCTTTCGCGATTCCCCATGGAAATTCACCGTCGGATTGCCGGGATCGTCGGGCGGCGGTTGCGGCCCTTCGTCCTTGCGACGAAAGCTCTTGAGACTCGCCCAGGCCTCGAGCAGCGTGCCATCGACGGTGAAGTGTTCGTCCGAGAGCAGACCCGCGGCGCGCGCCTGTGCCAGGACCGCGTCAAAGAATGCGCTGGCGATATCGCTCTCCAGCAGACGGTCGCGATTCTTGCTGAACGTCGTCGGCGACCAAATGGGGTCATCCATGCTCAACCCCACAAACCAGCGATACAGGACGCTGTAATCGATCTCCTCCATCAGGAGCCGTTCGCTGCGCACGGTGTACAGCGACTGGAGCACGAGCGCGCGCAGCAATTGCTCGGGCGGAATCGACGGACGACCAATCTCCGAGTACATCTTCGAAAAGCGAGGCGACAGGTCGGCGAAGACGCGGTCCGTCATCGCCCGAATCGCCCGCAGCGGATGGTCCGCGCGGACGCGCTGCTCGGGCGACAGATAACTGAACATGTGGTTCGTTTGCTCGTCAGGTCCACGCATGCGGCCGCTCCCTTCAGAAACGTCGGGAGCATCGTAGTACGACTAGATCACGATGTCGATCCACCACGAGTTACTTTTTCAGCACCCTGCTAGGACGTGCGGGCGTGGATCGACGCGGACTTGACCAAACTCCCTCTCCACTGGCACAGACTGGCAGACAATCCATGAATACGTTGATTTACAAGAGAACGCATACCGGCGATCCGAACAGCGTGGGACTGTTCGGCTGCCACGACTGCATGGGACAGGTTCGGCGGAGAGAGTTTGACG
>DASPWV010000046.1:0-8394 GCA_035637635.1 Vicinamibacterales bacterium
ACTGGCAGCGTGGTGAGCGTCTCCATGCCGGTGGGTGTGCGCCGGAGGACCCACAGTTCTTGCGTGACCGTGCCGACCGGAATCGCCATCAACCCGCCGATCTTCAATTGATCGATCAGCGCGCGTGGAACTTCGTCGGGGGCGGCGGTCACGATGATGCGGTCGTACGGCGCGTGCTCAGGCCACCCGAGATACCCGTTGCCCGCCCGCACGGTGACATTGCGATACTCGAGCGCCGTCAGCAGGTTGCGCGCGCGCTCCGCCAGCGCGGGAATGATCTCGATGGTGTAGACCTCTTTCGCGAGCACGCTGAGGATTGCGGCCTGATACCCAGACCCCGTGCCGACTTCGAGCACGCGGTGATGCGGCTCGACCGCCAGCGCCTGTGTCATGAAAGCGACGATGTACGGTTGCGAGATCGTTTGACCGTGGCCGATCGGCAACGGCGTATCGCGATACGCGTCTCCCCGGTCTGACTCGGGCACGAACAGGTGACGCGGCACCGCGAGCATCGCGCCGAGAACGCGCGGGTTGCGAATGTCTCGTGCGCGAAGCTGCTCATCTACCATCCGCTTTCGCTCGGCTTCTCGATCGCGTGGGCCGGGCGGAGCGTTCGCCTGACCGGCGTCACGCGCAAGAGCAGCAAGGAGAAGAGTGCCGAAGAGCGCAAGGTTGCGGAGACTGGTTCGCACCGCTACTCCTGCAAATGGATCGGTCGATGATACAAAAATCAGAACAGCGGATGCACGGTGACAAACAACGACAGGCAAATTACATAGAGTCCCGCGAAACACGTCAGGAAGATACCGTGACGCGCGCGGCCGCTCAACGCCGCCAGCGCCAGCGGCAGCGGAAATTGCACGGACGCATACCGTCCCAGACCCTCGAGCTGTCCGGACGACAATGGCAGCAGCATCCCTCCAAGCACAATGAGCGCGTAACCGGCGCCGAATCGTTTCCACACAAGGGGCGTGAGACCCAACGCGAAGACGGCCGCGAGCGTGTTGAGCGCGTCGTACGGCGCCATCTGCTCGGTGCCGAGGTACTGGACGGGCCGCGTGACGAGCGCGCGGAGCACGAGCAGCGGCATCTTGATGGGGTTCTGTCCAGGCTGATAGTTCCAGTGCGTAATCGCGTCATACCACGCGAAGGGTGTGCCGCTGACGGCGTAGTTGTAGGCGCAGTAGAGAGCGATGCCGACCAGGCAGCCGAGCACGGCCAACATTGCGCGCAAACGATCGGCGCCAGACGGCGGCGCCTCCGGCTTCGGTGAAGCGACGGCGGGCAAGGAAGCCCCGAGAGCCGGCGGGGCTAAAGCCCCGACACTACGCCAGGTCGCGCGCCACGCAATCCACGCCAGACCCGGCAATGCGATGACGCCCGTGACGCGTGTCGCGGTCATCGCGGCGCCCGCGGCCGACCCGAGCAGCCATTGTCGCGTACGGAACGCGTACGCAGCCGTGACGAGCGCAAGGAAAAAGAGGCTCTCCGAGTAGACCATTCCAAAGAAATACGCGAACGGAAAGACCGCCGCGTAGAGCACGGCACGCACGGCCGCGCGCTCGCCGAGATCGAGCCGCGCCAGTCGATACAACATCACCATCGCCCCCGCAAAGGCGAGCCACGAGACGACAATCCCCGCGAAATAGAAATCCTCCTGGCGAGAGCCCAGGATCTTGCCGCCCGCGCGCATCAGCATGGGATACAGCGGAAAGAAGGCGAGGTTGTTACGACCGCCCGCTCCGTATACGTACCCTTTCGAGGCAATGCCGTGATACCAGCCCGCGTCATAGCGCGCGAACGCATCCCAGAACGGATGCGCCGCGGCCATAACCGTGAAGCGCTGATCCTGCAGATGAGGCACGGTGATATTGGCGATCCACGCGAGAAGAGACGTGCACAGACGAAATACAATCGCCGCAAGAAAGATTCGATACGACGTTGTCACGAGCGAGTCGATTCTACGTCAGTGTTCCGCATCTCGCGGTGCTTCTCGTCGCCGCGAGCGTCTTCGTCATCGGCGTGCGGTACGGCACCTTCGCTGCGTCTGACACAGATCCATACGGCTACGTGAGCGAGAGCGAGTTGATCGCGCATGGTACGCTCAGAGTCGATCAACGATTCGCGCTTACGCTTCCCTTCAGAAATGCACCCGCGGCGTTCGCCCCGGCAGGCTACAAGCTGGCACCGGTAGACGGCTTCATCGTGCCCACGTACCCGCCTGGCCTGCCGCTCGTCATGGCGGCGCTGCTGCGTGTGACTGGTCAGCGCGGTGCCGTGTATTACGCCGTCCCGCTTTTCGGCGCCGTCACCATCTGGTTGACTGCTCTTCTCGGAACCCGCGTCTACAGTCCTCTCGCAGGGGTTCTGGCGGCCGTCCTCGTCGCGACCAGTCCCAGCTTCCTGTACCAGGTCACGCAGCCGGTGAGCGACGTCCCGGCCGCAGCATGGACGACGCTCGCCCTCCTGCTGGCGTTGCACGAACGCAAGTGGGCCCGATTGACGTCAGGCCTGGCCGCATCACTCGCAATCCTGACGCGGCCCAACCTCGTGGTGCTGGCTCTCGTGATTGCCGGCTTGCACCTGTGGCAGACTGCGTTTGGTTCGGAGCGCCGCGAAGAACGCCGCGGCGCGCCGCTTCTGTTGTTCATTGCCGGTCTCATTCCCGGCTGCATTGCCCTGGCCGCACTCAATCAGTATCTGTACGGCTCGCCGCGCGGGTTTGGCTACGCGCCATTCGGTGAGCTGTACGAATGGTCCGCCGTGCTCCCGAATCTCGATCGCTATCCGCGATGGCTCATGCAGACTCAAACTCCGTTCGTTCTGCTCGGACTTCTCGCGCCCCTCTTCGCCAGACGGCACCGCGCTTCTCTCTGGCTGCTGCTCACGTTCGCGGCCGCGCTCTTTCTCTCGTATCTCCCGTATGGCGTTTTCGGTCGTGAAGAATGGATCTACGTCCGTTTTCTCCTGCCCGCGTACCCCGCATTGATCGCGCTCAGCGTGGTTGCGGGCCTTTCATTGGCCGATCGGCTCCCGCACCGCAAAACCACGCTACTCTACGGCTTCGTCGCCGTCGTAGTTGCCGTCGCGCTCTGGCAGGCGCGGGAAGCGGTCAGGCGCGGAGCGTTCGTCACGTATCTGGTTGAACAGCGTTATCTCGATGTGGCCCGCTATGTCGCCGGACTGCCGCGCGACGCCGTCGTGATCGCAAGCCTCCATGCCGGCTCGATCCGCCACCATGCCGGTCAGCTCACGATCAATTACCGAGGCCTGCACCCGCGCGCGCTCGATGACGCGATCGCCGCGCTCGACGCGCGCGGAGAGCGCGTGTACTTTGTGCTCGAGGCGGGTGAGGAGGATCACTTCCGCTGGCAGTTCGGCACCTACAGCAATCGGGGGCGGCTCGATTGGCCTCCCGCGGCCCAGACATTTCGCGGCGTTCCGATTCATCTCTACGATCCCCGCGATCGCGAGCGATTTCTCGCAGGCCAGCCCGTGGTAACCTACGATATCGGGCTCGTCGCCAAGCCGATCGTCCGGCAAAAGTAAGTCCCTCGCCGCCGACAGTTCTTCATCGATAATGGATCGATCGGACACATGAATACGGGTTCGTCTGCGCGCGCCAGCGCCTCCCATATCGCGATTGCGCTGCCGACCGCCGGGACAGATATCGAGGGCACACGGGCCGTTCTGCGCGAGCGCGTCGCGCTCTGGGCCGTCTGGGCGTCGGTGCTCTCTTCCGCGTTTTATATCGCGAACATCATTGCGTGGCCACTCACCGGTCCATCGAACATGCCGCTGCTGGACATGCTGCTGGATCGTGGGCCCATGCTGCACCTTGCCGGCTCACTTCTGTTCGGCGCGGTCGCACTCACGGCGCATCGGGGTCGCTGGTCGGTCGCGATGCTGCGCGCGCTCGACGGGGGCGCGCTCATTGGCGGCTGCGCAGTGTATTCGTTGATGGGCGTCTACCTGACGCGAATGCACGGCGCGTTCGGCCCCTATACCGCGTCCGGGATGTATGCAGGTCTCCTCGCCTGCGCGAATGTCGTCACGGCGCGCGCCATCATGGTGCCGAGCACGGCCACCCGAACGTTCTGGGCAAGCACGATTGCCTGTGTGCCACTCGTTCTGGCCACCGCAGTCGCCCTGGGCACCGCGGACGCGATCATCAACATCGCCTGCTGGTGCGGCGTCTCCATCGCGATCGCCACAGTCGGCTCGCGCGTGATTTTTGGACTCCGCACCGAAGCGGCGCGGGTCCGACGTCTCGGTCAGTACACGCTCGAGGAAAAGATCGGCGCCGGCGGCATGGGTGTGGTCTACAAAGCCAGCCACGCGATGCTGCGCCGCCCGACAGCGATCAAGCTGCTGCCGCCGGACCACGCGGGCGAAGCCAACATTCTTCGCTTCGAGCGCGAGGTCCAACTGACGGCGCAGCTCAGTCATCCGAACACGGTGGCCATTTACGACTACGGCCGCACACCAGACGGCCTCTTCTATTACGCGATGGAATACCTGAACGGCATCAATCTCGAGGACCTCGTGAGGCGCGACGGCGCGCTGCCGCCGGGCCGAGTGATTTACATTCTCAAACAAGTCTGCGGCGCGCTCACCGAAGCCCACGAGCACGGTCTGCTCCACCGCGATATCAAGCCCGCCAACATCATCCTCACCGAGCGCGGCGGCGAGCCCGACGTCGCAAAAGTCGTGGACTTTGGTCTGGTAAAGACGATCGACTCCGGTGCCAATGCGCTGACGATGTCTTCGTCGATCGTGCTTGCCGGAACGCCGTTGTACATGCCTCCGGAGGTGTTGACCGCATCAACGTCGGGCGATCCGCGCAGCGATCTGTATGCGCTCGGCGCGGTGGGATATTTTCTTCTGACCGCGCAGCCAGTGTTCGAAGCCGGAACGGTTGCCGAAGTATTCGTTCATCACATGCACACCGAGCCGGTGCCGCCGTCGGACCGTACATCGACGCCCATTCCTGAGGATCTTGAAACAGTCATTCTCCGATGCTTGAAGAAGAAACTGGACGATCGGCCGGCCAGCGCACGCGCGCTCCTGCGCGAGCTGAAGCGGTGCACCAGCGTGTCGCAATGGACAACGGACCAGGCTGCGGAATGGTGGAGCGCGTTCCGCGCCGCGCCGCCGCAGACACCGGGCCTAGCGCAGCCGCCTGGACCCGACGCGGTTACGCTGTCGATTGATCTCGCCGAGCGCCTCACGGAGCAGGTGTCGATTGGCAGGTGAACGAAGATAGGAAAAGATCTTCATCTGCGGCCATCTGCGGTTTATCTGCGGTTTATCTGTGGCCATCCGCGGCTATCTGCGGCTTATCTGCGGCTTATCTGCGTTGGATTGACGAGGGCTTTGGGTATTCGCATCGCTTCAGCATCCGCGAGCGCCTCGTTCACACCAGCGAGCGGATAGACGCGCGCGCCGATGTCTCGCCACGGGATGCGATCGACGTGTCGCTCGAGAATGGCGAGCGCGCGAATGAAGTGACCCGCTTCGCTGCCCCAACAGCCACGAATCTCCAGGTGTTTGCGATTGATCTGCTCGTGCGCGTTCACGCTGCTCGCGCCCGCATTGGTGTAGTGTCCGGCAACGACATATCGGCCGCCGTCGCGCACCAACATCAATCCCTCTTCGATGGCGCGGGGTGACCCGGCAGCTTCGATGGCGACATCAACACCGCGCCCGGCGGTGATCTCCAGCACGCGTGCGTGCCGCTCCTCTGGACTGCTCCGACCGAGGTCAAGCGTTGCTGTTGCGCCCATTCGTTCGGCAAGCCTCAATCGATCCGCCGGCGCGCCAATTGCCGTGACACTCGATGCGCCGGAGAGTCGTGCGAGCGCGATAACGCTCAAGCCAACGGCGCCTGTCCCCTGCACCAGGACATGATCGGCCAGACGGATGGCTGCGCGATCGATGGCATGAACCGCGGTGATGAGGCCGCAGCCGGCGCCGATGTAGTCCTCGGCGGCGACATTCGCGGGCAGAAGCGCGCACACGACTCCTGGCTCGAGATAGATCACCTCGCTCCACCCACCAAACAGCCCATCGTCCGCTGAATCCGTGATGCCGTAGACGCGACGATTCACGCATTTCGTTGGCGTTCCACTGACGGCACACGCATAACAGCGGCCGCACGTACGATGAACATCGTAGAAGACCACCCGGTCGCCTTCCCGAAGCCCCTTTCCACTGACGCTTAGCACTTGTCCGCGAATCTTGTCGACCGCGCCGACCGACACGTGGCCAGGAATAATCGGATACGGGACGCCTGCCAATCGGCCGTGCCACAGATGCACGTCTGTGCCGCAGACCTCTGAATACAGGGTGCTGAGCAGCGCGCTTCCGGGCTCGAGCTCGGGCTCGCGAAACTCGCGCAGCTCCACTGGAACGTGTGGGGCCGGCATTACCGCAGCCAGAACTGTGGCCATGAATCACCGCCAGGGTAGGCGCATGTCCTGGATTATCCTGTATGTATGCCGCTCTACGAGTACCGCTGCGAGGCGTGCAACCATTCATTCGAGTTGCTGGTTCGATCGAGCACCGAGCTCAAGTGCCCCCACTGTGAAAGCACACAGCTCGAGAAACAGCTCTCGGTGTTTGCCGTGGGCGCGGAGGCGCCGAAGTTTGGTGCGCGTAGTGCCGCGCCGGCGCCGTGCGGAAGGTGCGGTCATCCCGACGGTCCGGGATCGTGTTCGATCAATTAGTTGAAAGTGCCGAGTGCTGAGCCGAGTGCCAAGTGCCAAGTGCCGAGTGCTGAGCGCTGAAAGCCGATTGCCGTAAACCGAACAGCGGATAACCTCACCGTCGTCACACATGAAGAGCACGCTCAAGCTCTTATGGCATCTGTGCGCCATCGTCGGGATCGCCGGCATTGCCTGCGCTGCGTGGTTGCTCGCGCAGGGCATCGGTACGCGACAAGAGCCGAGCAACCTCGAGACTACCGTTGCGCGCGCGGCGCGTCACATGGCGATTCCGGCGGGCGCGAAATCGCGCCCGAATCCGATCGCCAGAAGCGGCGACAGCATACGAGCCGGTCTCCAGCATTGGGCCGATCACTGTGCAACCTGTCACGGCAACGATGGCAGCGGCGACACGACGATGGGACGCGCGATGTATCCACGGGTGCCCGACATGCGTCAACCCGGCACACAGGAGTTGACCGACGGCGAACTCTTCTACATCATCGAGAACGGAGTGAAGCTCACGGGCATGCCGGCCTGGTCAACCGACTCGGACGACGGCGAGCAGGACTCGTGGCACCTCGTCAACTTCATTCGGCATCTACCGCAGTTGACTACTGAGGAACTGTCAGAGATGTCAGACCTGAATCCGCGAGCTCCCGACGAATGGCGGGAACTCGAGGAACAGCGAAAATTCCTCTCGGGCGAAACGGAAGCGCCGCCCGTTCAACAACGGCAACAATCGCACGAACATAAAGGGAGCCATCCATGACACGTCTCTTTGCGCTGGCGCTTGCCGCCGTACTCGTTGCACCGCCCCTCGTCTTCGCCCATGAAGGGCACGCACACAAAGTCATGGGCACCGTGTCGACGATCCACGAAAACCACCTCGAGGTTAAAACCAAGGACGGCAAGGTCAGCACGCACGTGCTGGATCCGAAGACGAAGATTCTGCGCGGGAAAGCCGCAGCAAAACTCGCGGACATCAAGCCGGGTGACCGCGTCGTTGTCACCTTCGTCCAGAGCAAGGACAAGGCAGGCAAAGAGATCGTCAGCGTCACTCAGGTCGATCTCGGAACGCGAGTGGCCACGACCCAGAAATAGGCCGCGCAGCAAAACCGAACACTTCTTCGTCGGGATGCAACCTGACAAGTCACACGCAAGTTGGAAGTTCGCAATGCCTTAGCTATTTCGTCTGGAATTGACTGACACTGGACGGCATAACTTTTGAGTTATGCCCCCAGGAATTCCGGAGCTGGTTACTTGCGAATTCGTATCCTCAAATGGCAAAGCGGTGACGTCGACGGTGTTCCACTCGCCGGGTTTCAGGCCGGTGAAATCTACGAGGTTGATGCGTCAGTGGCCACTTATCTCATCATGACCGACAGCGCGATGCCGGTGGACCCGCAGTCAGGCACGCTCGACGAAACGGCCAGCTCGAGCGCGACTCACGCGCCCGTCGACAAAACCAATTCAAAAGCCCTGACCTATCTGCTGTTCGGTCAGAAGCCCGCCGCCGGCGCCTGAGTGGGGCCAGCGGCCAGTCGCGACAAGAGGCCAAACGCTTGTTAGCGCGGGGCGCTACAGCGTCAGCGCGCCAAGGTCCAGACGTGTGCCTGTCACGTCGATCGTCCGTTGTGATTGACGCTCGCCTACGGCCACGGTGAGCTTGTAGGTGCCCGGTTCGAGA
>DASPWV010000047.1:0-2944 GCA_035637635.1 Vicinamibacterales bacterium
AGACGTTCAATCTGAAAGCCGCCGGCCTCGAACATCGACCTGAGTCGCCGAGGCGTGTACCGCCGCACTTCCTCCGACAGGATGGAATGTCCGCCGCTCAGAATGTCGAGGGCTGCAGCCGTGACAATCGCGTGCCCGCCTGGCTTCAGCACTCGCCACAGCTCGCTGACGGTGGCGCCTTCAACGGCGTCGGGTAAACACTGCAACACGTCGAACGCGGTGACGACGTCGAATTGCGCGCTCGCAAATGGAATATGGCTGATGCTGCCGCGCACGATATCCCGTCGTCCCGTCGCTCGCGCAAACCTCAGCCCGTTCCACGTGAGATCGAAACCGTACGCGTCGCCGAAACGTTCGAGCATCGCGAGGTTCGAGCCTGTCCCGCAGCCGCAATCGAGTAAACGCGGACGGGGACGGCCCTCCACGGCACGCGCAATCTCTGGACGCACGTACCAGCGAAACCCGCGAAACCAGAAATGCGATTGCTCTGCGCGGTGAGTGAGTTCGAGCAGACGATCCATCGAGTCGAGGGCGAGACCCTCACCACGCCTGCGCAAACCGCGTGTGCGGTGCGGCGTGCGCGTGCGGGAGCCCATGCTACCATGCCGGTCCGTGATCGCTCCTGGCCTGAGCGACTCGGTACCGAGTCGCCGGCCCCGTTTGCGCGCCCTCCGCGAGGCGGCGCTGGTCATGCTCGCCGGGGCCATGCTCACGACTGCGCTGACCTATCCGCTGGTTTTCCGTATCGATCGCATCGGCCGTGTGAATACCGATGACGGCCGCTGGAGCATCTGGGTCGTCTCGTGGGTCGCTCACGCGCTGACGACAAATCCCTTCCGCGTCTTCGACGCGAACATCTTCTATCCACACAAATCGGCGCTCGCCTTCTCGGAGGCGAATATCGCTGCCGGCGCCATTGGCGCGCCGGTGTGGGTCGTTTCCGCGAACCCGTACCTGACGCATAACGTCGTCGTGGTCGTCGCCTTCGTTGTTTCGTATGCGGGCGCTTACTATCTCGTGAGGTATTTCACCGGCAGCCAGGGAGCAGCCCTCGTCGGCGGTGTGCTGTTTGCCTTTTGCCCGTTCATCTTCGCGCGCACCGCGCACATCCAGCTGCTCCTGACTGGAGGTCTGCCGTTCTGCATGCTTGCGTTTCATCGGATGGTGGATCGCGCAACGGTAGCGCGGGCCGTCGCGCTCGGGCTGTTGATTGTCGTGCAGTCGCTTGCGTGCGCGTACTACGGTGTGTTCGCAATTCTGATGGTGGCGCTCGGCACACTCGTCTACGCAATGACGCGCGGGCTCTGGCGATCGCGCGATTATTGGCTCGCGATCGGCCTCGCGGCATTCGTGAGCATCGCGTTCACCTTGCCGTTCTTCATCCCGTACGTACGCGTTCAGCAGGAGATGGGCTTCGCACGAACACTCGACGACACGAGACAGTACTCGGTAAATCTCGGCGCGTGGTTGGCGTCGTCTGCGTGGGCGCACCGGTGGTGGCTGCCGGCGCTCGGCGAGTTCAATGAGGTCCTCTTTCCCGGCATGCTGACGCTGACGCTCGGCCTTGCCGGAACGTGGCAGGTTCTGCGGAAAAGGGGACAGTCCCCTTTTTTTCAGGGTATGCGTACCTTGCCGCGAGACACAGCGGTGTTGTACCTGCTGATTGGCATCATTTCGTTTTGGTTGTCATTCGGGCCCGATGCCGGCCTTTATTGGCTCCTTTACAAGACAATCCCCGTTTTCACGTTCATGCGTGCCCCCGGCCGCATTGGCATCCTGGTGGTGCTCGCCCTCGTGGTCCTCGGTGCGCCGGTGCTGGCGTCGCTTCTGGCGCGCGCACGAAGACCGCTCATCGCAGCAGTGGTAGTGGCAGTCGTCGCGGCGGCGGAACTCGCGGCCGTTCCACTGAACCAGCTCCGCGATCGCGAGCCGCTGTCGCCCGTGTATCGCGTCCTGGCGACGCTGCCGTACGGCGCCGTGATCGAGCTCCCGTACTGGTACGAGCGAAGCGACTTTCCGCGTCATGCGTATTACATGCTCAACTCGACCGCACACTGGATGCCGCTCGTGAACGGATACAGCGACCATATTCCACAGGACTTCAGGAATACCGTGATCCCGCTCAGCTCATTCCCGTCACGCGAGTCGTTCGGTATTCTCGGGCGCATCGGCGCCCGTTACGTCGTCTTTCACTTGAACATGTATAACGCCCGGTTGCGCGAGCGCTTGTTGGAACGTCTTACGAACTACTCGAACTACCTGCGGCCGATCGTGCGCGAGGGCGACGTGTGGCTCTACGAAATCGTCGACTGGCCGAACTGACAATTTTTCTCGCGCTCACGCTGCTGCACACCTGGCCACTGGCCTCAGATCCGGCCCATCTCTCCCGGCTCGACAACAATGACACCGCGTTCAACACGTGGGTCATCGCATGGGTGCAGCATCAACTGCCGCACGACCCTGTCCATCTTTTCGAAGCGCCAATCTTTTACCCGGAGCACGACACGCTGGCTTATTCGGAGCACATGATCGTGCCTGCCGCCATGGGGCTGCCACTCAATTGGGCAGGCGCATCGCCGGTGCTGGTTTACAACCTGCTCGCAGTGGCGGGGTTCCTGCTGTCGGGACTGTCGATGTCGTGGGTCGTCAGACGCTGGACGGGCTGCTTCGCTGCCGGCGTGATTGCCGGTGCGCTGTTCGCCTTCAACGCCCACGTTCTCACGCGCTTCGCGCACCTCCAGGCGCTGCACGTGGAGTTCTTCCCCATCGCCTTGTACGCCCTCGATCGATTCCTCAGCGAGCCACATCCACGCTGGGCCGCACTTTTTGGTGCTGCCTTCGTGCTGCAGTCGTTGTGCTCCAACTACGCGATGGTCATGCTTGCGCTTGCGGTCTTGATCGGCGCTGCCGTACGACCGGAGCTCTGGCGTTTCGAACGACGACT
>DASPWV010000048.1:0-5183 GCA_035637635.1 Vicinamibacterales bacterium
CTGCAGGCGATCGCCTTTGCCTCGGACACGACGCGCGTGTTCTCGTTCAAGATGGGACGCGACGCCTCGGGCCGTGTGTATCCCGAAAGCGGCGTCGCCACGGGGTTTCATCCGGCATCGCATCACGGCGAGCGCGAGGATCGCATTCTCGAGTTCGAAAAGATTAACCGGTACCACGTCAGCCTGATTCCGTACTTTCTCGAGAAACTGCAGGCGACGCGGGATGGCGAGACGAACCTGCTCCAGAACTCGCTCGTGCTCTACGGTTCGCCAATGGGGAATTCGAACATTCACAACCACCGGAACTGCCCGTTGTTCCTGGCCGGTCACGCGGGAGGGCATCTCAGGGGCGGCCTGCACTTGTCTGCCCGGGAGGGCACGCCGATGGCCAACGTGATGCTCACGGCTCTCCATACGCTCGGACTCGACGACATCCGGCAGTTTGGCGACAGTACCGGTGAGTTCGACCTCAATTCGACGCCGGCCACGACGGTTGCCGCGGTTTGAGGTCTGACATGTCGCGTAGGACTCGAGTGCGGCGCTTCGCCGGAAGCGTGTTCGCGGCTCTTTCGCTGGCGACGGCATTGGCTGCCGCCAGCAGTCCGGTCGCCGACGCCGCCATGCGCGGCGATCGCGAAGCCGTCCAACAGCTCCTGCGGAAAGGTGGAGACGTCAACGCCGCGCAGGGCGACGGCATGACCGCGCTCCATTGGGCGGCACTCAAAGGCGACGGCCCTCTCACGGAAATGCTCATGTACGCGGGGGCCAACATACGAGCCACGACACGTCTCGGTGGGTACACGCCGCTGCATCTTGCGGCGCGGGCGCATCAGCGCGAGGTGGCCGCTGCCCTGATCGCCGCTGGAGCGCACGTCAATGCCCCAACCACGAACGGCGCCACGGCATTGATGTTTGCGGCTGCCGCAGGCGACGAGCGTGTCGTCACAACCTTGATCGAGAACGGCGCCGATGTGAACGCAACCGACGCGCCTCAGAAGCTGACGCCGCTGATGTACGCTGCGGCGTACGGGAGGACTGAGGCGGTGCGGACACTCCTCAAGCGCGGAGCGCGACCGCAGGTGACATCGAGAGTCGTCGACGTGTCCGAGCTCCTCACGCCAGAGGAGGAAAACGCCCAGCGGCAGCGGCAACTTGGGCGTCCGGTGACTGGTGCAGCAGGCGCTGCGGCGGGTCTGCCTCAGAACCGTACTGCCGGGGTCGATCGCCCGTATCGCTACAGCGAATTGATTGGCACGCAGGGTGGCTTCTCTGCTCTGCAATTTGCCGCTCGCGAAGGGTACTTGGACACTGCCAAAGCGCTCGTCGAAGGCGGCGCGGACGTGAACCAGGAGAATCCGGGCAATTCAGCGACGCCGCTCCTCACCGCGATCATCAACGGGAACTTCGATCTGGCGATGTACCTGGTCGTCGCCGGCGCGCGCGTCGATCACGCCGCCAGTAACGGGGTCACCCCGCTCTACGCAACGCTCAATGTGCAGTGGCACAACAAATCGCCGCATCCGCAACCCACTGAATACGAGCAGCAGCGCACGAGTTACCTGGCGATGATGCGGGCACTGCTCGACAAAGGCGCGGATGCCAACGCACGCCTGAAGGCGAAGGTCTGGTACTCCGCTTTCAATTCGGATTTCTCAGGCGTGGACGAGGCGGGCGCGACGCCGTTCTGGCGCGCCGCTTACGCCAGTGACGTCGAAGCCATGCGGATTCTTGTACAGCACGGCGCCGATCCGAACATCCCGACGATTCGTCCCGCCGGTCGGCCGACCGCCGGCGACCAGCCGCGGTCGGTCGCAGATGTTTCGGGTCTGCCGCCCGTGCCGGTCGGCGGCCCCGGAGTGCCGCCCCTGCTCGCGGCAGCGGGCGTGGGATACGGCGAAGGGTTCGCCGCCAATTCGCATCGCTACGCCCTCACCGGATTCTTGCCGGCGATCAAATATCTGGTCGACGAGCTCGGGGTCGACGTCAATGCCATCGATCACGAGGGAAACACCGCCCTTCATATGGCCGCGTCGCGGGGCGACACCGAGAGCGTGTTGTTCCTCGTCTCACGAGGTGCCGACGTGACGCGTGTCAATCGCGAAGGCAACACCACGGCCGACATGGCCAACGGTCCAGTGCAGCGCACGCAGCCGTACCCGGAAACGCTCGCGCTACTGATGAAACTCGGCGCGAAAAACAACCACCGATGCGTGACGTGTTAACCGATCGATACGTGAGGAGATTGCCAATGCCCAAGTTCCTGATTGTCGCGTGCGCGATGCTGGTCTGTGGTCGAGGGATTGTGCAGGCCCAGCCGCACACGATCATCGCTCACAGCCAGGGTGAGGCGACGGTGTTTGAGCTCGACCCCGTCTCCGGAAAGATCCTCCACCAGCTGAAGGTGAGCGGACAGCCGCATGAGGGGGCGATCACCTCCGACGCCAAGACGATCTTCGTGTCCATTCCGGGTTCGGCGCATGTCGTGATGATCGACGCCGACACTTTTCAGGAGAAAGGGAAGGTCGAATCTGAATTCTTCAAGCGCTCACCCCAATCGCGGCCAGCAGCTGAGGATGGCCGGCCTCGCCCGCCCAACACCTCCGCGTCTCCCCATGGTGTGGCCGTCACCGAAGATGGCGAGAAGCTCTATGTCGGCGTCGAGAACGCAGACATTCCGGGCCTGGTCGTCTACGATCTGAAGAACGGCCGAACGCTGAAGAAGATCGACCTGCTGTTGACGGGCGAACATATTTTTGCGATTCAGCCAAAAACCGGGAAGCTGTACTACCCACACAAAGAAGATGAGCGTGTCGTGGTGATCGACACCAAAACAGACAAGATCGTCAAGTTGATT
Organism: Vicinamibacterales bacterium; assembly: GCA_035637635.1. Classification (GTDB taxonomy): domain Bacteria; phylum Acidobacteriota; class Vicinamibacteria; order Vicinamibacterales; family UBA2999; genus DASPWV01. Next base: position 2,855 of record DASPWV010000048.1, read on the forward strand.
CCGGTCAAAGGCGGACCTCGCGGCATCGCGTTCGCACCCAACGGCGAAGTCTGGTTTCATGAAGACGGCGATGGGTCAGTCACGGTCGTCGACTCGAAGACCGATGACGTCGTGAAGGTCATTCCCACCGCGGGAAAAGGAATCGGGCGGATTGCGGTTTCACCAGACGGCAGCTTCGCAGCATCTACGCACGATCAGACGCTCGACGTGACGGTGATCGACACACGGACTAAAACGGTCGTCAAGACCATTCCAGTTGGTTCCGGCAAGAACCCATCCGCCGCGTTGAAGATCATGTACCCGATGTTTTCGCCAGACAGTTCGAAGCTTTACGTCATGAATCCTTCCGACGGCGATATCACGGTCATCGACGTCAAGCAGTGGACCATCGCCGGCCGGCACAAAGCGCTGACGACCACCTTCGGCGGCGTTCTTCGGTCGCCTCGCGCTGCAGGCACTCAGGATTAGATTCCGGGACGGCAACACTGGCACATCAGCCGCCACATGACGCCATTCCGTAAATGCACGATTGTCGCTTCCGCGGCGATTCTTCTGCTGTACGCGGCCGGCAGCGTCTCGCGGCTCTCTGCACAAAAACCGCCGAGCAGCGAGTCTGACGACGTCCCGGTGTTCGAGGTGGACCCGAGCTGGCCGAAGGAACTACCCAATAACGGGCTGATCGGTCTGCCGACCGGCATCTTCGTCGACTCGCGCGACCACATTTGGGTCACGAACAATCCGAGTGGACTGGCTGTCACGGAAATTGGTGCGATCCAGAAGCCGCCGGCCGCCGACTGCTGTGTGCCGGCGCTTCCCGTCCTGGAATTCGACCGGGCAGGTACCCTCGTGCAGTCCTGGGGTCCACCCGAAGGGCTCGTCGCGCCGAAGATTGCGCACGGCATCTTCGTCGATCACACCGATCACGTGTGGATCGGTTCGACGAGCGGATTTCACGTCATGAAGTTCACGCGCGATGGAAAGCTCGTCATGACGATCGGCGATCCGAAAGCCACCGCCACCGGCGGCAGCAATGACACGACACGTCTCGGCGGTCCAGCCGGGCTCTTCGTCGAACCGAAGACCAACGAGCTTTACATCTCCGACGGGTACATCAACAGCCGGGTGATCGTGTTCGACGCGTCCACAGGTGCGTACAAGAGACACTGGGGCGCGTATGGCGAACCGCCGACGGATCTCAAACTGCCGCCATACAATCCCGACGCGCCGAAGCCGGATCGACAATTCCGGAACGCGCACCACGTGTTTCTCTCGAAAGACGGTCTCGTCTACGTCGCCGACCGTGGCAACAATCGCATTCAGGTGTTCAAGCAGAACGGCCAGTTTGTGACCGAGAAGATCGTACGTCCGCGGACACTACGCGACGGGTCGGCGTTCACCCTTGGCCTCTCGGTCGATCCCGAACAGCGGTATCTGTATTTGGGAGACGGCAACAACAACAAAATCTGGATTCTGCGGCGAAAGGATCTGGAGGTGGTGGGATCGTTCGGCCGGGGCGGCCGGCAGGTGGGCCAGTTTACGCGGATCCACAACCTGGCGGTCGACTCGCAAGGCAACATCTACACGACTGAAGCCGCAGACGGCAGACGCATACAGAAGTTTGCGTTACGCAGAGAAGGCGCGAAATAACCATTCCAGCAGATCGCGTCAATGCGGTGCTCATCGCGAGCGGAATAGTCGTGGTTGGCGTGCTCCTGGCGTTCCACGAAGCGCTCGAGTTAATGTTCCTTTTGATCTTCCATCGCAGCCTCTCGCACGTTTTCGCGACTGACCGTCAGGGAATCCGCATACAATAGCGGTTTGCTGATTGGAATCCCGCGCGTCCGCCATTCTCTGTTTCTTTCCTTTGATCTCTTTCTGGCGTTTCTCACAGCATGTTTTTCTCTTTGTGTCCGGAGTCGAAGTTTTAACGTTTCGCAGGGCGAATCGAGATTTGTAGCGCGATGACGACGTATCTCATCAACCCGAGCCACGTTTCATTCGGCATCGGCGTGATCACGCCGCGGTGGCTGTACGTCCTGGCGTCGGCAACGCCGTCATCACATGGTGAACCGCGACTGGTCGACGAAACTCTGGAACGATTCGATACGCGCGCCATCACCGCGGGCGACGTCGTCGGCATCGGCATTCATACGGGCAATGCGTTGCGCGGCTACGAAATCGGGACGGCAGCGCGGGCGGCGGGCGCCTATGTCGTCTACGGCGGCATTCACGCGACGCTCTACCCCGACGAGGCGCACGAGCTCGGCGGTGCGCACGCCGTCGTCACTGGCGACGGCGAACACGCGTGGCCTGCGGTTTTGCGCGACTG
>DASPWV010000049.1:0-6306 GCA_035637635.1 Vicinamibacterales bacterium
CGGCACGACAGACCGAAGCTGCCGCCCGGCTTCAGCAGCAATGTTCCGAAGCCGCGTCTGAGCTCGCACGCCAAACAGCCGCCGCGAGCATGCGGGAGACGGAGGCTCACAAGGCCGCGGGCCGGATCGCGCGGTTACAAAGCGAGCTGGAGTCCGCGCGAGCCGAGATCGTACGGAACACGGCCGCCGCCGGCGTCCGGGAGACCGACGCTCGAGAGACCGCCGATCGCGTCGCACGCCTGAACACCGAGCTCGAGTCGGCGCGGGTCGAAATCGCACGGCAACGCGAAGCCGCAGACGCATCGTGCGCGAACGCTGAAAAGACGAGCGATCAAATTGCGGCGCTGGAGGAGGAGATCTCGCGCGTGCGCAGTCAAATCGGCCACGCGATCGCTCAGCGCGACAGGGCGACCCAACTGCTCCGGCAACAGATCACGACGACGGCGACGCTTCAGCGCGAGTTGACGGCGGTCAAGTCCGACCTCGTACGCGACGCTGACGCGACGATCGTGGTTTTGCAAGGCGAACTGGAATCGGCGCGAGCCGAAATCGGACGACAGCTCGAAGCTGCGGGTGTGTCATGCGCTGAAGACCAAGACATGCCCCAGCGGGTTGCAGCGCTCGGTGCGGAGCTCGCGCGCGCGCGCACTCAAATCTCTGACGCAATCGCCGAGTGTGAAAAAGCGACCGACGGGCTTCGGCAAGAATTGGCGGCGAGCGCGCGGCTTCAAAGCGAGTTGCTCGCCGCCCGGCCGACCGAGGCGGTCGCCGCGCTCGTGAACCGCCTGGAGAAGGTCAAGCCGATGATTCCCAAACTGGTGAAGCAGTACATCAAGAAACGCATGCTCGGTCCCAAGCCTTAGCCGCATTGCTTGGTACGGCATGCTTGAGATCACGACCGCCCGTTCGTATCACTCCGCCGAAGACTGCGAGATCGACTCCAGGCTGCTGGAAGCGAGCGGGCTGCTCGACGTCACGAGCTATGCTGCGGCGGCCGGACTGGAGACCCCCGACAGCGCGGCCAAGCACTATCTGTTGCACGGCTGGCGAGCGAATCTCGAGCCGAATCCGGAGTTCGACGGCCGCTTCCTTTATCCCTACTACCGAAGCGTAGGACTTGATGGGCCTCCCGCGCTGACCTTTCTTCTGCTGCGTGCGGCTGGCTGGCCGGTCTATGCCACGCGCGTGCAGGCGCAAGCGATGGCCGCAACGATCAGCTCGAGTGGTTTCTTCGATCCGGTGAGCTACACGACACGAGCGGGTGGTCTCAAAGGCCTCGATCCGTTGTTGCACTACGTCCTTGTCGGCGAGCAAATGGGCCTGGCGCCGTCCACGGAGTTCGACGCCGAATACTATCGAGATCGTTATCCGGACGTGTCGGGCGCCGCAATGAACCGGCTCGCACATTACGTCGCTTTCGGCAGGGCCGAAGGGCGGCGCCGGACGAGCGTCTCTGCAACGCTGACATTCGATCGGCGACGACTCGATCCCTCACGCGAGACCATCCTGCTCATCGTCCACGACGCTTCTCGTACGGGCGCGCCGATCATCGCGTACAACATCGCGCTCCGATTACGACAGAAATACAACATCGTCGCGCTGCTGCTCGGCGCCGGCGAGCTCTTCCCGGACTTCGAGAGCTGTTGCGCAGCGGTCATTGGTCCCATCCCTCAAACCGAGTGGCGCGACGTGGAAGCCAGACACCTGGTGAGACGCCTGTGCGCTTCATATCCCGTGCGCTACGCGATCGCGAACAGCATCGAAACGCGGATGATGCTCCCGTCGCTTGCACACGCGCATGTGCCGGTGGTGACGCTTGTTCACGAGTTCGCGTCTTATACCCGCCCCGCCAGGAGCATGGGCCAGGCGCTCGACTGGTCCACTCATGTCGTGTTTCCTGCACCTCTCGTTGCAGCTTCGGCGCAGCGAGAGCATCCCACGCTCCAGGGGCGGACGATTCACGTGCTGCCGCAGGGTTCGTGCCCTGCACCTCCGCCCAGGGGAGTTCGCGACACGGCTCGCACAGACGATGCGCTGCGCGAACTGTTTCGACAGAAGGAGAGCGAACGCGCGTTAATCGTGTTCGGCTGCGGCACGGTCCACATCCGGAAGGGAGTCGACCTGTTTCTCTCGTGCGCGGCGGCTGTGGCCAGGCTCGAAACGAAACGTCCCGTCCGGTTCGTCTGGATCGGGGCGGGTTATCAGCCAGAAGACGATCCGTCCTATTCCTGCTATCTCGCTGACCAAATCGAGCGTGCGCGGTTGGGCACCATCGTTTCGATCGTCGATGCACTTGCCGACGTCGAACCCGCGTATGCGTTGGCTGACGTCTTTTTCCTCAGTTCCAGGCTGGACCCGCTGCCCAACGTGACCATCGACGCAGCGTTGCGCGGCATTCCGGTCGTGTGCTTCGAAGACGCGACCGGCATGGCAGATCTGCTGACGAGCGATCCGCTTGTCGCGCAGTGTGTCGTGCCCTATCTGGACGTGAACCGAGCGGCGCATGCGATCGCAAGGCTGGCTGACAACGAGGCAGAACGCGTCACGACAGGGGAGGCGACCCGGCGCATCGCGCAGGCGACGTTTGACACGGATCGCTACGTAGAGCGGCTGGACGAGCTCGGCAATGACGCCGTTCGCATCATGCAACAGCGCAAAGAGGACTTCCACACTTTGCGGGAAGACCCGCTATTCGACGCGAGCGTCTATGTTCATCCGACACAGCCGCCCTTTACGAGAGACGAGGCCATCGGCGGATTTCTTTCGCGCTGGCTCGCCGTCGGCCTCCTTCGGCGTCCGGCGTCGAACGGTTTGTTTCGGCGGCCCTGCGTGGGCTTTCACCCTCAGATCTATGCGCACGAAAACCGCGATCGGTACGACGCATCGTGCGTCAACCCTCTCGCACATTTCATTCGCGACGGCAGGCCCGAGGGTCCGTGGTGTCACGACGTGATCGTACCCCGCGCTTACGAAGACGAACCGGCACCCGGTGGGGACCTGAAGGTCGCTCTCCACGGCCATTTTTTCTATCCGGAACTCGCGGCGGAGTTGTTGAGCAAGCTACGGATCAACCGCGCGCAATGCGATCTCGTGTTCACCACCGATGATGAGCGCAAGGCGCAGGTGATTGGCGCCGCTGCCCGCGGCTACGATCGAGGAACGGTGCTCGTCCACGTCGTTCCAAATCGCGGTCGTGACATCGGCCCGCTGTTGACGGCGTTGGGGGATGACCTCCTGCGCGATTACGACATCGTCGGCCACGTCCATGGCAAGCGCAGTGTGGCGTTCGACGATGAAGCAATGGGCTACTTGTGGCGCGAGTTTCTCTGGCAGCACCTGGTTGGAGATGGCCATCGCATGATGGATCTCATTCTGGCTCGTTTCGCCGAAGACGAAGGACTGGGCATCGTCTTTCCGGACGATCCGCATCTGTCGGATTGGGACGACAATCACGAGATCGCGGCAGACCTGGCGACGCGCATGGGAATCGAGGCGCCGCTCCCGCCCTACTTCGACTTTCCGATCGGCACCATGTTTTGGGCGCGCACGAAGGCGCTCGCGCCGCTCGTCGGACTCGGATTGGAGTGGAGCGACTATCCCGTGGAGCCCGTGCCACGCGACGGAACGATCCTGCACGCGATCGAGCGCTTGTTGCCGTTTGCCGCGCGACACGCGGGTTATGAGTACGCGACGACGCATGTCCCCGGAGTGACGCGATAGCGGAAGTGAATCGCGCCAGGAGCCGGACAGGCTCCTAGCTCATACCTGCCGTGTTCCCCCGGTGCTGAATCCAGCGCCTCAGATCACGCGTGAAATTCAGCCACGCTCCGCGATCCGGCTTTCGACAGACGAGCATCGAATCGTGCCAGGCGTCGCTTTCCGCATCCCCGAGGTCGTCCCACTGAGTGACGGCCTCAAGCGTTTCCAGTTGCGCGAACTGCGCGAGCGCGGCCATGCCGTCGGGATAGAAACGCCAGCAATCAACAGGATAACGGTGCTCGGGCCCACTCGATGGCGCCAGAATGCAGCAGAGGCCACCCGGTTTGAGCACGCGCGCGATCTCCAGCATCGTGATCCAGAAATACTGAATGTGCTCGAACGCCTGCCCGGAGATCACGATGTCGATAGACCCACTGTCAACCTCTTTCCAGACGTATGGCGAGCGCACGACGATATCCACATTCGCGCCAGCAGCCATGTCCATCCCGGTGTAATTCCAAAGTGGCTCTGAAAAGATCTGCCGGTAGCTGCCGTTTACGTCCTGACTGCCCACATCCAGAATTCGGAGCGACTCCGTCACGCGCGCGGACAGATATCGATCGCGGAACGCGGTCATTTTCTGAAATGAACTGGGATGCACGGAAGCTGGCGCGCGAACTGGACGTTCAATTAATGGCGTCGGTGATGGGGACTGGAAGACGCAGTTCCACTGCGTCCCCGGCGCTCGCGCGCCGACTTGAAGTCCCCGATTCGGTCCGGTTGAAGGCTAGCTCTCGTCGCGCGCCCGTCTTCGTGTCCGGCCGTACTGTCGAGCGGTCAATCCGGCAAGGCCCGACAGCAGCAACATCATGGTGGCAGGTTCAGGCGCCTGCGTCGTGTTCACGATCCGAAGCACGCCCGCGTCGTAGCAGTCGGCCAGGCCTGTCACGAATGAGGTGCAATGATTCGAACCGGGGGTTTGTGGTTCTCCCGCTCCGCCAAGCAAGAGCGGTGGTTGAAGAGCCCCTCGCCCCTGAAAGAATGTGGCCCCCGAAAACGGCGACGGAAAACAGGTGGTCGATCCGCTCAGGCCGAGCGAGGTTGCGTCAGGACCGCAGGGGTTTGGATGCACGTTATCCGCGTAACCCAAAAACAGGTTGTACCCAGGGCCAACGAGCGCAGGGCCATAGTTCTGGGCTTCGTTGAAAGCCGCGGAGACGGCACCCTGGCCCTTCAGATTGAGAACCTGCGAAGAATCGTTGAAAGCCGTTGTCCCCCCGTTGGCGGTGATGCTGATTGACGGGATGAGAGCCGGGTTCGCAACGAACGGGCTGTCGCTCGTGTCGAAGTTGTAGCTCGTCGTCGCGGTCGGCGTCCCTTGAAGATTTTGAGTGAGCACCAGAGACTGCCCTGACTGCAGCGTGACTGGGAAAGACCAGCCGGTGCAGGTGGAGTTCACCACGACGCACGTTGGCCCGTACGTAAATGGCCCAACCGTGACCGTGATGTTGGTGATTGTGATTGGTGCGGCCTCCGCTGCAGCGGAACCGAGGAAGAGGGTGAGCCCGACTGCCAACCCGCGCGTGCCCAGCCTAGAACTGATGGTCTTCATCTGAACCTCTCAGTTGGTAGAACTGTTTAGCCGGTTGCTGCGGACGCAAGAGTAGCGCACACGTCACCGGACATCGCTTGGGGGCATCTAAGTAAGGCAAGATCCGCACCGACCTCAGCAGTCGAATTTCGCTTTCGTTTTTCGCAGCAGTCCACGATGACATCGCGAAAACCGCTCGAGGGGCAGACTTTACTCGCCGTCCTCACGAATAGTCGCCGTCGGCAATCGCGCAATTGATCGCGCCGTCACCTGATTTCAACGGGCTCGAAATACCGCGGGATCGTGACGACAGTTTTCGGCGACGCGCTCTTCACCTCCGCGATGAACGACTGCAGGCGCTCAATTGCTGGCGCCTGGCTGACGTCGTACGTCACGTTAAAGCGGTCCCAGTGCGTGGGAAGCACCATCGGCGGGTAGCCAAGTGCGCGCAGCAGTCGGCTCGTGTAGTCGTGAATCTCGCGGCGCTCGGGCATGGCGCCGACGAGTGCGACATCGGGCCTGAGGCCTTCGACCTCGCGCTCGATGTAGTTCATCGATCCAAACGCGAGAATCTGGCGGCCGCCGATCCTGATCAAGTACGCGAGCGTCCCGCCTTCGGCAAATTGGTTCAAGCGGAGCGGGGCCTTGACGTCGGAAGGGATGACGGTTGCCGGCGGCGGCGCGTTCGGATCGCGACGAAGGAACGGCGCGCGACGCAAGATTCCGTGCAGACTGGGAATCACGCGCACCGACCAGGCGCCGAACTCCAGATCGTCGCCGCCACGGCCCAGGATCAACTTGTCACCCGCAATGCCATACGCGCGCGCCAGGTTGAGAGTGCTCTCCGTGCCGATAACGAGCGCGCCCGTTTTGCGCGCGATATACGGGAGATCGAGCGCATGGTCGGCATGCGTATGGGTGAGGAGAATGAAATCGGCGTGCTGGATGTGCGCGTCGATTGTCGCCGTATCTGATTGCGCGACGTCGGTCGACGTCACGACCGGCCGCGTATCTCC
>DASPWV010000050.1:0-2773 GCA_035637635.1 Vicinamibacterales bacterium
GGCATCTCCATCGATCTTCTGCGAATGGCGCGCGTCGTCCGCCTCTCGGCGGAAGATCTCGACGTCACGGTCGAAGCCGGTCTCACCCATCGCAAGCTGAACGATCACCTGAAGAACACGGGGCTCATGTTTCCAGTGGACCCCGGCGCCGACGCGACAATTGGTGGCATGACCGCGACACGTGCGTCGGGAACGACGGCGGTGCGGTACGGAACCATGCGGGAAAACGTGCTGGCGCTGACCGTCGTGCTCGCCGACGGCCGTGTGATCAAGACCGGCGGACGCGCGCGCAAGTCCTCTTCGGGTTACGACCTGACACGCCTCTTCGTCGGCTCTGAAGGAACGCTCGGTGTGATCACGGAAGTGACGTTGCGGCTCTACGGCCGGCCTGAATCGGTCACCGCGGCTCTCTGTCCGTTCGAATCGATGGAAGGCGCGGCGAACACGGTGATCGCGACGATCCAGCTCGGGATTCCGGTCGCGCGCATCGAGATCATCGACGAGATTCAGCTCGAGCTCGTGAACCGCTACTCCAAGACGAATTATCCGCTTGCACCGACGCTCTTTTTCGAGTTCCACGGCACGAGCGACGCCGCCACGGCCGAACACGCGCGCCTGGTCGAAGAGATCGCCGGCGAGCACGGCGGAACGGGATTTCAGTGGGCGTCGACGCCCGAGGCGCGCGCGACGCTCTGGCAGGCGCGCCACAACGTGCTCTATGCAACGGTTGCCTCGCGTCCGGGCGCGAAACCGTGGACAACCGATGTGTGTGTGCCGATCTCGCGTCTGGCCGAATGCATTCTCGACACCCAGGCAGATCTCCGCGCATCGCAGATCACCGGGCCGCTCGTGGGACATGCCGGTGACGGCAACTTTCACCTGATTTTCATGGTCGATACGGACAACCGCGCCGAGCTCGGCGCCGTTGAGGCCGCAAACGAGCGTCTCGTGCAACGCGCCCTCGATCTCGGCGGCACGTGCACGGGCGAACACGGCGTTGGCATCGGCAAATTGAAGTACGTCCAGAAAGAGCACGGCGAGTCGCTCGACGCGATGCGCGCCATCAAGCGCGCGTTGGATCCGCACAACATCATGAATCCGGGAAAGTTGATTCCGGAGTCGCGGACCTGAGGGCCCACGCGACCGACACATGGCAAAGCGCAAGCGAGAACCCTCTCTCCTCGACATCGCGGAAACGCCAGACGAAGCCGGAACACCGAGACCTCCCACGCTGCCACCGCCAGGCAGCGGCTTTCACGACGGCTCTGCCGCCGTCCCGCTGCACGAAGCCGCCCAGGCGCGGTACCTCAATTACGCGTTGTCCGTCATCACAGCGCGCGCGCTGCCCGACGTGCGTGACGGGCTCAAACCGGTCCAGCGCCGCATCCTCTACACGATGTGGCAGCAGAACCTGACGGCCGACGTCAAGCATCGCAAGTGCGCGAAGGTCGTGGGCGACGTCATGGGCAACTACCACCCGCACGGCGACGCCGCGATTTACGAAACGCTCATGCGCATGGCGCAGGCATTCTCGCTGCGCGTGCCTCTCGTCGATGGCTCGGGCAATTTCGGTTCGCTGGACGGCGATGCGCCGGCCGCCATGCGGTATACGGAATGCCGGCTGGCACGCGTGGCGGACGAAATGCTCCAGGAAATCGAGCAGCAGACCGTTCCCTTTCGGCCGACATACGACGGCTCACGCACCGAGCCGGTGGTTCTGCCCGCACGAATTCCCAATCTGCTGGTGAACGGCGCCACCGGCATTGCCGTTGGAATGGCGACGAACATTCCGCCGCACAACCTGAATGAGGTCTGCACTGCGCTCATCAAGCTGCTCGCCAATCAGGAGCTCTCGAGCGCGCAGCTTGCCCGCTACATCAAGGGTCCTGATTTTCCAACCGGCGGGCACATTCTGAACTCGCCGCAGGAGTTGCGCGACATCTACAAGGCGGGTCAGGGAACCATCCGGATTCGCGCGACGTGGGAAAAAGGAGTCGCCGCGCGCAGCGGCAAGCGCATCTACGTCACGAGCATTCCTTATGGCGTCAACAAGGCGCAGCTCGTGGAAGCCATCGGTGAAATCATCCTCAGCCGCAAGATGCCACATCTGCTGGACGTCAAAGATCTCTCGACTGACGACGTGCGGGTCGAGCTGGAACTGAAAGGAGGCGCCGACGAGAACCTCGTGATGGCGTACCTGTTCAAACATACGCAACTGCAAACCACGTTCGCCGTCAACATGACGTGCCTCATCCCAACGGAGAACGAGCAGGTTGGCCGCCCCGAACGGCTCGAGCTGCATCAGATGCTCTGGTGGTTTCTGAAATTCCGCCTCGACGTCGTGACGAGCCGGTTGGAGCACGAGCTCGAGCAGCTCAAACGCCGCATTCACGTTCTCGAAGGCTTCGAGAAGATCTTCGACGCGCTCGAGGAGATCATTCGCCTTATCCGCAAGTCAGAAGGAAAGGCGGACGCGGCGGAGAAGATCATCAAGCGCTTCGCGCTCGACGCCGAACAGACGGATGCCGTTCTCGAATTGAAGCTCTATCGCCTCGCCCGGCTCGAGGTGCTCGTCATTCAGAACGAGCTTGCCGACAAGCGCAAGCGCGCGCGGCAGATCAACGCGCTTCTCGAAGACGAAGAGGCGCGCTGGTCCCTCGTGCGCGAGGAGCTCGCAGCGATTCAGAAGACATACGGCGAGCCGCGGCGCACCCGCATCGAAGAAGCGGAAGAAGTCGAGTACTCGGCCGACGCCTTCATCGTGGAAGAAGAC
>DASPWV010000051.1:0-4971 GCA_035637635.1 Vicinamibacterales bacterium
TGCCCTGAACCCGTCCCGTCCGGTATCTCACAAACAGTGACGCGAAAGAAGACCTCACCTACCTCACTTCCAGTTACCCATCAGCAGAAACGGCGCCCAGAAATACGGATGCGCAAACGGCCGCTCGGGGTCTTTGACGAACACATTCGCGCCGCCGTCGCGATTCGGTCGAACCCCGCGGTCGGCGGAAGCCTCGCCGCGCAGCTTGCCTGTCAGGAGCGCCAACTGCGCCTGGCGGAGCGCTTCGGCTTTCGTGATGTTGGGATCCGACGTGTGCAGCAGGTAGAACTCCCGCATCAGCAACGCGGTGCTTTGATCCGCGACCGCCCACAACGTGGCGATGACGGCCTTGGCGCCTTGACGCTGCGCGAGAACCGCAAGCCCCTCGACCTCTTGCCCGTCGCCGTCGTCTCCTCCGACGGCCGTGTCGCACGCGGAGAGCGTCAGCAGCTCGACGCCTTGCAGGACTTGCGGCATGTTCCGGAACTGGTCGAGCGTCAGCCTCGCTCCATCGCCCAACAGCAGGAATGAGTGTTGGTACGTGCCAGGCTCGAAATCGAAGTGGCTGGCAACGTGAACGATCGAGTAGTGCTTTCGCAACTCGGCGCGAAAGCCGTCCATCGTGAAGTCGGCGTCGAGCTTCACCGTTCCAGAAAGAACTCCTTGCGCGGGCGGTGAGTCCGACTTGATGATGCCGTTCAATTCGTCGGGAACATTCGGAAGCGCCTGGAACTTCACCAGAACCACCTTCCTGGCGAGCAATTGACGTGGACGACCAGATTCTACTCTTGCCGCCGCGGCAGTAGAATTCGGGCGATCTTGCTCGGGAGGACGCATGGCGACTTACCAATTCGTGACCCTCTCCTTCGCGGCGATTACCGTGATGACCGCCACCGCGATCGCGCAGAAAGCTCCCGTCGGCTACGACGACACACCGATGCAACCCAATGGCAAGTGGCGCATTCACGACGGGCGTCGTCCGCAGCCGGCGATTGTCAATCCAGGACCTGCTCCAGCCGCCGCGATTCCGGCGCCTGCCGACGCCGTCGCGCTCATCGGCGCACAAGACGATTTGAGCGCGTGGCAGATGGCCGATGGATCTCCCGCCACGTGGATCATGAAGAACGGCATCGTCTCGACAGGCAAGGGAATGATTCAAACCAAGGCGCAGTTCACCGATTTCCAGCTGCACGTGGAGTTCGCGACGCCAAGCGAGGTGAAAGGCGATAGTCAGGAACGCGGCAACAGCGGCGTGTTCCTACTGGGCAAGTTCGAAATTCAGGTACTCGACAGCTATCAGAATCGAACGTATCCGGATGGTCAGGCCGCCGCAATGTATGGGCAGTACCCGCCGCTTGTGAACGCGTCGCGCGGACCGGGCGAATGGCAAACCTACGACATCGTGTTCAGCGCGCCACGGTTCAATCAAGCGGGCGCTCTCGAAAAGCCGGCAATCGTCAGCGTCCTTCACAACGGCGTCGTCGTCCACCACGCGACGGCATTTTGGGGTCCGACGACACACAAGGCAATCCTTCCGTACAAGCCGGACAGCGCCAAAGGTCCCATTGCGCTGCAGGACCACGGCAATCCCGTCCACTACCGCAACGTGTGGATCAGGCCGCTGAAAAGCTACGACGGCGAGTGATGCGTATCGGAGCGATCGCGGCAAATCCTCATCTCGGTACGTCGATTATGACTTCCTGCGAGGGTCCGCTCGTGCCGCTCGCGTTGCGCGCACGAACGCGAACGAAGTACCGTCCTGGCGCGGCCGTCGTGCTCAACGAGGTGACGGGCCCGATCGACGCCGAGTACAAATCAATCCCACCCGACATGCTCCCTGCATCCAGGATGTAGTCGACGGCACCTGGCGACGCGTTCCATTGAAGCGTCACGGTCCGGCCAGCCACGGCAAACGTCAAACCGCTGGGCGCCGAGGGTTGATTGGAAAGGAACGCGCAGTTGGCCGGCTCCGGTTGGTCGATCCTCAGTGCCGCGCCGGGCGGCGCCAAATAGGTCACGAGGTTGACGGCGGCCGTGCCAGTTTCATTGCGTGCGAGATGCGCGTGTTCGCCTTCATCGAGGTACCCCTGGCCGGCCGTGCGAACGATAGGTCTGCAGGCTGGATCCGTGGATTCATAGAACGTCATGGTCCCCGATGCGACGGTGATAAACACCGGACCCGGATGCGTGTGCCAGCCGCTGTGTCCGCCCGGCTGAAACGTGATGGCCTGAGTAGCAACATCCAGCCCCGGCTGGGCTTCGACTTGCGTTGACCATTGACCGGCGCCAGCAACGCTGCGATTGATCCTGAACGGTCCCGCAAAGGTCCCGCGGGCGAGCAGCGTGGACGAGGAGCCGGAGCTCGGAGTCGCCGATAGAAGGCCAACGTACGCACCGACGAGAAGCAGAACGCTCGCGCAGATGATTAGCCGGTAACGTCTCAGGGACATGTTCCCCTCCGTGAGCCACTCGATCCGTTGCGGCCCATCTCCGGAGTTTCAGCGCTCGCGTGCAGTTTCGACAAGCGGCAAAGAACTGCAACGCGCTGAAGCCGTCGTTTGCGGTTCTTTGCTGCACATCAAGGACGCCCCCGCGACAGTGGCGCGAACGAACCACGTGGTGCCCATCTCATCTACTCGACGGCGAAGCGTTCGAGTGTTCGAGTCGGCGTCGCGGCGCGGTGTGCCACCCAAAGGTCAGGTGAGAGGTTAGAATGGCCGCCGAGTCCCGCTACGCGAACAGCATGATTGGCGAACCTTCGTCCGACCCGCCGACTTCCTCAGGACCCGTACCCGAAGATCGACTGGATTCGTGGAAGGAGATCGCCGCTTACCTCAAGCGCGACGTCACCACGGTTCAGCGCTGGGAAAAACGCGAGGCAATGCCCGTCCGGCGACACGTTCACGACAAGTTGGGATCGGTCTATGCCTTTCGGTCCGAGCTGGATGTCTGGGCGCGAACGCGGAATCTTCGCCACGACCGCGGAGGCCTGACGAGCGAGACGCGGCCGGACCTCGCCGATCGCTCGACGACGGTTGTCGAGGAGGCCGAACGCCCACCCGAGTCGATCGCCTCGACGTCTCCGTCGACCTCGCGAACGAGACGCCGATCGAAGGCTGTGTGGGCGCTGTCAGCGGCAGGACTGCTTCTCGCGGCGGTTGCTACGTGGTGGCTTTTCGAGCGAACGGATTACTTCTGGCGCAACCCGCTCGCGAACGCTCAGTTTCAGAACCTGACCGACTTTGACGGCATCGAGGCAGCGGCCGCGGTCTCACGCGACGGCAGATTCGTGGCGTTTCTGTCCGATCGCGATGGACGGATGGACGTCTGGGTCACTCAAGTGGGCACAGGCCAGTTCTACAACTTGACCGGTGGTCGCGTGCGGGAGCTCGTGAATCCGTCCATCCGCACTCTCGGCTTTTCACCGGACGGGACGTTGGTGACCTTCTGGGCTCGCGGAGTCGAGGGATCGAACGCCGGCGACATAAGCGTGTTGGCGGTCCCCACTCTCGGCGGCCAGCCCCGGCCGTACCTCGAAGGTGCAGCCGAGTTCGACTGGTCGAACGATGGCTCGCGCCTGGTGTACCACACGCCGGGGCCAGGAGACCCGATGTTCGTGAGGGATTCGGGCCAGCAGACCCAAGGCCAGCCTATCTTTGTGGCGGCAGCGGGACTTCACGCACACTTTCCCCTGTGGTCGCCGAACGGGGCTTTCATCTATTTCGTACAGGGATCGCTGCCCGATGCGATGGACATCTGGCGCATCAGGCCGACCGCGGGAGCCGCCGAACGAATCACGTACCACAACTCGCGCGTGAGCCACCCGGTCCTGCTGAATCAGCGGACGCTGATGTACCTCGCCAGCGACAAGGATGGCTCCGGGCCGTGGTTACACGGTCTGGATGTCGAGCGTCGTGTGTCGCACCGTCTGGGCAGCGGTCTCGATCGCTATACCTCGCTCGCGGCGAGCGCCGACGGCCGGCGCCTCGTCACGACGCTCGCGAATCCCAAGGGAACGCTCTGGCGCCTGCCCATCGCCGACACACCGGTCGACGCGTCGGCAGCGAGTCCTATCTCATTGACGACAGGACGTGGATTCGCTCCTCGACTCGGCCCGGGTTATCTGCTGTACGTCTCGTCGAAGGGTGCAAGCGACGGAATCTGGAAGCTCGCCGGCGGAGCGGCCACCGAGCTGTGGAGCGCGCCGGAGGGGCGAATCATCGGAGGCCCCGAAGTTGCGCCCGGCACACATCGGATTGCCTTCTCGATCGAGCAGCGCGGCAGGACACTGCTGTACGTCGTGAACGACGACGGCACGAACGCGCGGGTTGTGACCGAATCGCTGGAGTTGCGCGGCGCTCCGGCCTGGACGCCTGATGGACAATCGATTACGTCGGCCGCGAATGTTGAGGGAACGCCATACCTCTTCCGCATATCACTGGACGGCGCGCACGTTCCGCTGGTCCAGGAATACGCTCTCGATCCTGTGTGGTCGCCAGACGGAGATTTCCTCGTGTACTCGGGCGCGGACATCGGAACCACATTCAAGGTGAAGGCGGTGACCGCCGCCGCCAGGCCCCATGCAATTCCGAATCTCACGCTGACGCGCGGAGCCAGACGTTTGAGGTTCCTTCACGGCCGACGCGCACTTGTCGCGATGCGCGGAGAGATAGAACACAAGAACCTGTGGCTCATCGATCTCGACACCGGAGCAGAGCGCCAGTTGACTAACCTGGCCCCCGACTTCAACGTTCGGGATTTCGACGTTTCTCCAGACGGCCGGGAAATCGTCCTCGAGCGCGTACAGGAACACTCCGATGTCGTACTCATCAATCGCTCGGGGCACGATTGAACCGACCAGCGCTGTTCGATCAATAGCTGCGATTCCAGCGCGGAGCATTCGTGGACGCGAGATGGCGGCCGACATTCCACATCTCGCCGCACTTCTTGCAACGCCAGTACGTCGCGGCG
>DASPWV010000052.1:0-2877 GCA_035637635.1 Vicinamibacterales bacterium
TACCCGTTCGTAACCTGCTCCATCGCTGCGCCACCAGAGATGCTTCCGCTTCGCTGCGCTCAGCTTCAGCATAAAATTTGGGCATCATGACCGCCGCCGCTCCCTCCGCAGCATGATGATGATGAATCCGGCGAGGCTGAACACAGTGGCAATGCCGCCGGCTCGGACGAAATTCATTGCCGTGCGGCTGTACTTGCCCGTCGCCGGATCGTAGTGATAGCAGAGCAGAAGCAGTTGATCGACCGGCGTGCCGATCTTGTTCGCCGACGCCTCGACCAGCGCGAGGCGGAGATCACGCGCTTTGTATTCGAATCCGTAAATGTAGCGGGACACGCGTCCTGCGGCTGTAGTAATGATTACTACAGTTCCGTGCGCGAACTGATCGTGCTGCGGGTCGTAGGCGTAGTGGAATCCGACCGCATCGGTGAGCGCGCGAATCGCCGATTCATGCCCGGTGAGAAAATGCCATCCGCCTGCGGCGCTCAGCCGGCCATACCGTTTGATGTAGATGTCCTTCTTGGCCCTGGCCTGCTCCGGCATGTCGCGGGGATCGATGCTCACAGTGATCACGTCGAAGTCTTTGCCGGCATCGAGCTTCAGCTCTGTTAGGCCGCCGCTGATCCCTTCCATGACCATCGGACAGAGCATCGGGCAGCGGTAGTACATGAAATTGAGCAGCACCGGCTTGCCGTGATTGAAGAAATCCCGCAGCCGAACGATCTTTCCGCTTTCGTCGCGGAACATCAGGTCGAGCGGCAGTTGCGCGTCGAGCTTCTGCTGAATGGAGACCTCGCCGGGGAGCTTTGGCGGAGTGGCGGAGGTCTCGGCGAACGCGGTGACCGCTGCAAACGCGAGGAGCGCAGCCACTGGGACACGGCCCCTCACCCGCCGCTTCGCGGCACCCTCTCCCGGCGGGAGAGGGATCTCTGCGGCAAGCAGCATCACGGCTGCGCCCCCTGCGCGCCGCCCGCCGCTCGCCGCTCGCCGGCGTTCAGCCGCTGCACCGTCAATAGCTTCGCCACATTGATCGGCAAGCGTACGATTCCCCGCTGCCGGTCGACCCAGCCGGGATTGTTGAGCGTTTGCTCCTCCGTCGCGCGCATCTCCTCCATGTCGACGACTGGCGTACTCGCGTTCGGCGGCATTGTCGTGCCGCGTTGACCACGCTGCGGAAACGGCTGCAGCCGTGGCGTCTGGGGAATCGAGGCATTCGCCGGCCGCACGACCTGCGTCAGCGCCGGCGCGTTATTCTGCCGCGCCATCCGCGCGAAGTGTTTGAACATCAGCCAGAGCGTCAGGTGCGTGACCGCCGCAAAAACGATGAAGATCGCCGCAAACCACAGCAGCGCGCGCACGTTGACATCGCTGCGCTCGCGATGCGTTTCGGGATTGACGATTTCAGGCATTGACGCGCAATGCTCCTTCGCGAATGGCCTCTTCCACCCAGGTCTCGTGAATGGGAATGATGGTTTGACCTTTCAGTTGATCGATGAAAGTCCATAGCCAGACGCCGCCAATGCCAATCAGCGAGGTCAGGCTCCAGATCGAGTAATGGAAGTGCTCGTGGTACCACGACGGCGCCACCAGCCAGTAAATCGCCACATAGCGCACGATGAGAATGATGATCGTGACGACGCTGATCGTCTCCGGCCGGTCTTTGATCGGCCGCATCAGCAGCATGAAGAACGGCAGAAAGAAGTGAAAGACGACGATGCACAGCGCGACAAAACCCCAGATGCCCACCTCGCGGTAGATGTAGTGCCCAATCTCCTCGTGCAGGTTCGCGTACCAGATCAGCAGAAATTCGGAGAACGCGACATAGGCATAAAACATCACGAACGCCAGCAGAAGATTTCCCAGATCGCGCAGGTGACTCGCTTTCAGGATGCCTTGCATGGCCTCCGTATTCGCCAGCCGCGAAAGAAAGAACGTGACGAATGCCAGCGCGGAGAGGCCGCAGCCGACAGTGAACGTGATTCCGTACATCGTGGAGTTCCATCGCGGCTCGAGCGACATCATCCAGTCGATCGACGCGAACGTCAGGGTCAGTACGATCATCGGCAGCCCTGACGCGGCCCACCGGTTGCGCGCCAGATTGGTGAAGGGCGAGCGATCTTTGTAGAACTGCAGCGACAACGCGCGGATGCGCCACGCCCACAGAATCCACATGCCGAAATAGACGATCGTGAAAACGCCGAAGCGTTTCCAGTTGAGCCATCCGAGCTTGTGGCTGACCACCGGATCGTGCTGCGCCCAATCGACATTCATCCATGGGTAAATCGACTTCATCCCGATGGCGATGGGAATGAAGAACAGCGCCATCCAGATCATGGTGCGTGCTGCGGCACCGAGGGGGCGGCGGATCATGAGGCCCCATTCGCCGCCGGTCGTGTACTGCAGCATCAACACGGCGAGAGAGCCGGCGACGATCGAGAACCAGAAGAGGTAGCTCGACAAATATGCGCGGAAAAATTCTCCAGGATTGATCAACCAGCCGATGGCGCTCGCGGCGAGGCCGATGACGCCGACGACCAGCGACGGCTTCTGCCATCGTCCGATGCCGGTCGAATCGGTGGTGCGGACGTCGACCGTCACTGCGTTCCTCCGAGCTTTGCGCGCAGGTCGGGCGGCACATCATCGATCGTCCCGTGCTGACTCAGTTGCAGCGCGCGAATGTACGCGATGATCGCCCAGCGGTCATTGACCGGGACCTGTGCGGCATAAGAAGACATCGCCCCGAAGCCATTGGTGATCACGTCGAAGAAATGGCCGGTCTTCGCGGTGCGCAATGTGTCGGTGTGATACGAAGGGGGCCGGCGATAGCCGCGCGATGGAATCATTCCGTTGCCGTCGCCCACTTTCCCGTGGCATTCCGAG
>DASPWV010000053.1:0-3546 GCA_035637635.1 Vicinamibacterales bacterium
GCGTTGATCGAGAAAGCAGATGCGCATATGCAACTTCTCCTCGAGGATGCGCGGCTCCCAGCCGTCCAACGCAGGCTCGTGGAGAACATACGAGGGCCGTTCGAGGGGGAACTGCTGCCCGCGGTGCGTAAGCTGGCGGACAACCTCCGCCTCCGTGTCGACGGCTGTGTTCGTCCTGCCCCGGTCCCATAGCGGCCCTGGAGGGCGAACGTGACAAATCGTGTGACGAGAAAAGGGGTGACACGCGCGGCCCCTTAGGTGATGGTGCGCGACATGAGAGCACGCGCAGCGCACCTCGTCGCGATGGGCACAGTCGTCCATCTGAGCGCACTCAACGCCATTCAGGACGCGCCGGGTGTATGGCGTCGCGAACCGGACATGCTGTCGCCGCGCGCCGCGCACGCAGTGGTGGCGGCGCCGGACGCAATCTATGTGTTGACAAGCTGACTTACATTGACAAATCGACGCCCGCCCGCGTAGAAGAACACATGGTTCAGTCTCGCTTCGGCCTCCTCGCAGTCGCCGTCATTCTCGCAACCAGTCATATCGCGTTTGCTCAAACCGCATCGAATCTCACGGTGAATGTCTCCGGGGGATCCGCGGCTTTCCGCTGGCAAGGGGATGGATCGATGTGGGTGCTCCGAGCAGGGTCGGCCCCCGGTCTCTCGGATCTGGGGTCGGTGCCGTTTGTGAACACGACGCACCTCTACACCGTCTCCAACATTCCACCCGGTACGTATTACGTCCGGCTTCACGCCGTCGTGAACGGGTCGCCCGGTCCGGCATCAAACGAAGTGCAAGTGGTCGTCGGCTGCCGGGCGCCCGGCGAGTTGGATCTTCGCTCCACCGTGGCCGGCTTGCAGGTGCAGTTCGACTGGTTGCAATTCGGCGTGCCGATCGGCGTGCAACTCGAAGCCGGGACCGCCCCGGGGTTGTCGAACATCGCGATTCTGCGGCTGCCTCTCATACCTGCGCGCTTCGTCGCGGCAGGCGCGCCGGGAACGTACTTCGTACGCGTGCGGCCCATCGCCCAGTGCGGTGATCTCGGCGACGCGTCCAACGAGGTCCAGGTGGTGCTGGGAAGCGCGGCCAACTGCGTTCCCACGCTGTCGCCGTTCAATCGGAATGTCTTTGTGTCAGGCACGTACACCGTCAGCATCACCGTGCCGAGTGGCTGCCAGTGGACCGTCTTCACGCGCGACACGCGGTGGATCACGCCTCTGACGCTGAGCGGCGTGGGCTCTGGCACCGTCTCATATCGCGTATCGCTGCCAGGAGGCGGGACGGGGCAGCTGTACTTCACGACATCGAGCGGCCGCTATTATGTAAACATCACGGAGTAGCCATGGTGACCGATAGGCCGCGGCTCCGGGCATTCGGGTGGCTCGAGCGATTCTGGCAGGACATCCGCTACGGCTGCCGCATGCTCGCGGCGAACCCCGGTTTCACTCTGGTGGCGGTGAGCTCGCTCGCGATGGGCATCGGCGCGAACTGCGCCGCGTTCAGTTGGGCCGACGCCCTGCTGCTCCGACCGCTGACCGTCCCTCGACCGGGCGAGGTCGTCACGGTGGGATCGACGATGTCGGTTGAAGGATTCAGTCGCGTGGGCGCCTCGTACCGCGAGTTCGTCGACGTGCGCGATCGCAGCAGCAGCTTCGACGGATTAGTGGCCTTCACTGGCGTCACTTCAGGGTTGGCCGTCACCAGAGATGCGCTGCCGAAACTGACGCTTGGATTGCTCGTGAGCGGCAACTTTTTCAGCGTCATGGGTGTCGAGCCGGAGCTGGGTCGCACGTTCCGGCCGGAAGAAGACCAAGTCCCGGGCCGCGACGCAGTCGTCATTGTCAGCCATCGTCTGTGGCAACAGCAATTCGGCTCCGACCCTTCGATTCTGGGTCGACGTGTGCAGCTCAGTGGGATTGAGTTCACGGTTGTTGGCGTTGTGCCCGAGCGCTTCACGGGAATGAACCAATTCGTCCGCTCCGACTTCTACGCACCGCTGATGATGTGGCCGCGCCTGCTGGGCGATCCCAAAGAGCATCCGCTCGAGGACCGCAACTTCCGCAATCTCACAATCAAGGGCCGGCTCAAGCCAGGCGTGAGCCTGGCGCGCGCACAAACGGAGCTGTCCGTCATTGCAAAGGATCTGGAGCGCGCGTATCCCGACACAAACCGCAATCGCGGTTTGGTGGTTCGCACGGAGCTCCAGATGAGGATCGCGCAGTCACCACCCGATTCGATGCTGATTGCGATGCTGACAACGCTCGCGGCCGCAGTGTTGTTCGTCGCTTGCGCCAATGTCGCTGGACTGCTGACAAGTCGGGCGCCCGCGCGCGCGCGAGAGATGGCCATGCGTGTAGCCGTCGGCGCCGGGCGAGGCCGGTTGATCACGCAGTTGCTGACGGAGAGTTTGCTGATTGCGCTCGGCGGCGGCCTTCTGGGTCTTGCCGTCGGCTTTGGCGCGATCAAACTGTTTCAACAGATTCAAATCCCGACCGATCTGCCCGTGGCGCTCACGTTCCAGCTCGATCGCCGTGCGCTCGTCTTCAGTCTCGGGGTCTCGATGTTCAGCGCGCTTCTGTTCGGACTCGCTCCAGCCATTCAGACGTCACGTGCGGATTTGGCGATGGTCCTGAAGGGTGGCGAGTCGATTGTCGGCCGGCGGCGGCGTTGGGGACGCAGTCTCCTGGTCGGCGGACAAGTCGCAGTCTCGGTGGTGCTGCTGGTTCTGGCAACGTTCATGTATCGAGGCTTCCGCGCGCAATTGAGCGGCGGTCCGGGCTACCGGACCGATCATCTGCTGATGATGACCTTCGATCCAAGCCTCGTGCACTACAGCAAAGATGACGCGCGCCGGTTCTTCTTGCAGCTCGCCGAACGTGCGCGCTCGGTGCCAGGCGTGAAATCGGCCGCGCTCGCCTCGTCAGTGCCAATGGCCAGTGACGGGATCAATGCAGCGAATGTCATACCCGAGGGCTTCCAGCTTCCCGCGGGAAAAGAGAATCTCACGCTTTTTTCTGCTCGCGTCGACGAACACTATTTCGCGGCGATGCAGATTCCAATCGTACGCGGCCGTGACTTTCGCGAAGAGGACTCGACCGATGCTCCTCTCGTCGCGATCGTGAACGAGCAGTATGTGCAGCACTACCTGCCGAATCAGGATCCCATCGGCAAGAGGTTTCAGTTGCGTGAACGAGCCGCGTCGTCCTGGATCGAGATTGTCGGTGTCGCGAAGACTACGAAGTATCTGTGGCTCGCCGAGCCGCCCACGGAGTTCATCTATCTTCCGTATCGACAACACCCGCAATCGGAGATGGTGCTGCTGGCCGAGTCGGAAGGCGATCCTTCGAGTCTCGTCGCGCCGCTTCGCAGCGTCGTGCAGAGTCTTGACCAAACGCAGCCGATCTACAACGTCCGCACCATGGAACAGTTCTATCAGATGCGGACGATCACCATCTTCAATGTGATCATCGGCACGGTCGCAGCCATGGGCTTGATGGGCCTGGCGCTGGCGGTTGTCGGGTTGTACGGCCTGGTGGCATACGC
>DASPWV010000054.1:0-1838 GCA_035637635.1 Vicinamibacterales bacterium
CCACGATCGGCTCGATGGAAGACCTTTCTGCCGCGAGCTACGAAGACGTGGTGAATTTCTTCAAGACCTATTACGTGCCGAACAACGCAAGCCTCGTCATCGCGGGCGATATCGACATCGCCGCCACTCGTCGGCTCGTCGAAAAATGGTTTGCCGAAATCCCGCGCGGCGCGGATCCTCCACCGATTGCGCCGCCCGCAGTCACCATGAGCGGCATCGTCAAGGAGACCATGACCGATCGCGTCCAGTTGCCACGTTTGTACCTCGCGTGGCACACGCCGGCGATCTTCGCGCCCAGCGACGGGGCGATGGACGTTGTCTCGAGCCTGCTGACCGGCGGCAAAAACGCGCGACTGTATAAACGGCTCGTGTACGAGATGCAGATTGCGCAGGACGTCAGCGCGAATCAACAGTCGCAGACTCTCGGGAGCGTCTTCGTGATCAGGGCGACCGCACGGCCGGGACAAACGCTCGATCGCATTCAACAAGTGATCGACGAAGAGCTCGACAAGCTGCGGAATGCTCCACCCGACGAGCGCGAGATGCAGCGGGCGCTCAACCAGATTGAGGCATCGTTCTATCGCTCGATGGAACAAGTGGGCAGCTTCGGCGGGAAGGCCGATCAACTGAACAACTATTACGTTCGAACAGGAACGCCTGATTATTTCGCCGAGGATCTGGCGCGTTACCGCGCGCTGAGCGCAGAGGACATCCAGTCGGCCATTGCGCGATTTCTGCCAAAGGATCGCCGCGTAGAGCTGACGGTGATGCCGGAGGCAAAGCAGTGATCGCCCCAGTCGAATTCTTTTTCCGGCCGCGACGCGCGCGATCCAACGCACGCATTCGCGCAATCCTGAATGATGCCCGCAGCGTACGCCGTTACGCGGTCGCCTGTGTCTGTGTTCTCTCGCTTGTTCCGCTTGGCGCGCAGCAAAAGCCCGATCGCAGCGCGCCGCCCAAGCTGGCCGCCCCGCCCGCGTTGAAGCTGCCGCCCGTTCAGAGGCAAAAGCTGTCAAACGGACTCTCGGTGTGGATTGTGGAGCAGCACGAAGTGCCGATCGTGCAGGTCAATCTGATCGTCCGAGCGGGCAGCAGCGCCGATCCGCAAGGCAAGTACGGAGTGGCGGCCATGACGGCGGGAATGCTCGACGAAGGGGCCGGCACTCGCTCGGCGCTCGAGCTCGCAGACGCCATCGAATTTCTCGGAGCGGAGCTCTCAACGACCAGCTCGTTCGATTACTCGGCGGTGAGAATGTCGGTTCCGGTGGCGCGGCTCGACGACGCGCTGGCGCTCATCGCGGATGTTGCGATTCGCCCAACGTTTCCGGCGGCGGAGCTCGAGCGGCTGCGCAAGGAGCGTTTGACCGCGATTCTGCAGGCTCGCGACGATCCGGCAGCGATTGTTCAGATCGCGTTCCCGCGTCTCGTGTTTGGAACGGAACACCGGTACGGCACCTCGGCGGGCGGCACGGCGGTCGAATTGAAAGCCATGACGCTCGACGATCTACGCACGTTCCATCGCGGGTATTACCGTCCTGAGAACTCGACTCTGATCGTGACAGGCGATATTGCGCCCGCTGCTCTCATGCCGCAGCTCGAACGTGTCTTCGGCAACTGGAAGGGGCAAGGCGATGCGATGGCGGTCCCCAATATCGCCGACGCCAGGCAGCTGGCGAAACGACAGATCTATCTGATCGACAAACCAGGCGCCGCACAGTCGCAAATTCGCATCGGATGGGTGGGCGTGAGACGCTCGACGCCCGACTATCCGACGCTGGAGGTCCTGAACACGATTCTCGGCGGGGCCTTCACGTCACGGCTCAACCAAAACCTGCGTG
>DASPWV010000055.1:0-3956 GCA_035637635.1 Vicinamibacterales bacterium
GGGTGAGCGGCCAGCCACAGTCGCGTCCCACTATCAATCGGAACCCAATCCGACGCCCGATGTGTTCATCGACATCGTGCCTCTGGACACGGCGCTGCTCACCGACTATGCACGTGCATCCAGTCCGCAGGACACTAGAGATCTCCAGACAAAGAACAAGAAGCACTTTGGCAACGCGGTCGATCTCACGCTGTTCATCCTCGACAACAAAGATGACGACGAGCTGCAGGATGTGGTGTTCTGCAATTGGAATCTGGACGGCGACCGTGGATACGGCTACAAGAGCTGGGACGGCGTGCCGTTCACGGTACTGAAAGACGAGATGGACGGAGCGATTGACGGCAATGAAGCGCTAAGCGAGGTCGTCGCCCAGAACTATTCGGTGTGGACCAAAGTGGTCGAGGACGATCAGCAGGAGCACGGCTCGCGCTACGAATCAGAAACGTATGTGAACGGAAAATCTTTCGACCAGACGCTGCTGTCGTCGCTGAACATATCAGAGCGCTACATTCCAGCGATGTTTCGGCGTCCCGGTTCCATGGCGGCCGTTCCGCTGAACCGCTGGCTGAGCATGGTGCCGCGGCGGTTCCTCCTTCACACGGCCACCGGGTTCAACAATTTCTTCTTTTGCAACGGCCTCACCTCGACGCCTTCGTCCTCCATCCGATGCACGATTGCGTTACAGAAGCTCCTGAACCGCGCCTTCAGCGAGATCGCGACACGAAAATTCAACATCAAGTTGATTCATAACTACACGAGTCCCGATTTCGGGGACCTGTGCATGCTCGCCGACCTCGTAGAGGCCATTCCGGGCGATGCCGTTCCGGGCGACTACCTCTCCGCCATCCTCAACACCAAAGCGATTCTCGACGGGACAGCTCTCCAGGTCGTGAGAAATCCCACGCAGGTCGCGATCATCGCGCTGCTCCATCATGGAATGAACCAGGATATTCCGCTCATCCTGTCCGGACACAGCCAGGGGTGCATCATCACCGCCAACGCGATCATGGTCTTCAGTTCGCTGGGCCAGGGGCATCGCGATTACCTGGCCGACAAGGTTCGGTTCTTCCAGATGGAGCCGGAGTTGCTGATTGGCACGCGCCGCCTGATGCGTGGGCTGCTGAAACAGTCGCTCGTCTACATCATGAACAACAGCGATCCGCACGGCACCGACATGCTGCTCGAAGCCGGTGCGGGTGATTTCCCTGGGATCCCGGGACAGCCTGGCGGTTTGCTGCTGGAGGGTGCGAGCATGGCAGCGTTGCGCGACGCGTTCACTGATCCGAATCTCCTGAACATCGAGTTCTACGAGAAGCTTCTGGAAATCGTGAACGGCGCTGGAAACGACCTGACGGCGCTCGTCAATTACGCCAGCCGGGTGAACATGCGGGCCCACTACATGCCGGTTCAGTTCGAGGTCATCGAGAACGACATCGCCGCCGATAACTTCCGAACGGATCCAGGATCGCTGATCGACCGTACGGTCCAACTTTCAACGGCAAATAGCGTGAACGAGAGCTCGGTCAAGGTGCGCGAGTTCTTCACGGCGACGTGATCGGCGCAAGGGCTGGGTCGGAGGTGTACCACGAGGTTCGCGGCTATAAGGGGGTATCGGCACCAGCCCGAGCAGAATTCAGTCGCGGCGCGATCTCAGAGGAGGGTTGATCACGTATTCACGAAAATGCAGTCGACGTGAGGAGGCGTCGACGGCCGTTTGACTTGCTAATTCAACGCGCTTATCTGCGGTCCAGCGCGACAGCCGACCTGATCACCGGCTCGAGGGCCGAACTGAGATCACGCGCCAGGTTTTTCCTTTGACGCTCTCGGTAATGTAGAACGATCCATCCGGTCCTTGCGCCGTGCCGTTCGGCCGCGCGAGTGCGTCGGCCGGATTCATCAGCGGCTCCTTGCCTTTGAAGCCGTCGGCGAACACTTCGTATTTCCCGGCTGGTTTTCCGTTGGCGAACGGCTGAAAGAGGATGTTGTAGCCGGCCATCGGCGCGGGCGCGCGGTTCCACGATCCGTGCGAGGTCATAAAGACACCGCTGCGATAGCGCGATGGCAGCATCGAGCCTGTATAAAACATCAGGTCCACGGGCGCGTAGTGCGCGGGGAATCCGGCGATTGGCGCGTCGAACTGCGCACATCGTCCGACGGTCTTGCCGTCGCCGCCGTACTCGGGAGCAAGAATCATCTTGCTGGTCTGGCCGTCGAAGAAGCAGTACGGCCATCCGAACACCGAGCCTTCCTTCACCAGCAGCAGCGGCTCGAGCGGACGATTCTGGTTGTCCTCGGCCGTAAAGAGCTCCGGGAAGAGCGTGTCGAGCGAATCGCGGCTGTTCATCGCGGCGTACAGGTTTCCGTCGTGCCACGCAATCGCCACGGGTTGCCGCATGCCGGTTGCAAAGCGGTTCTTTGCAGAGAACGTCTGTCCGGGCGTGTCGGCGTTGAATCGCCAGATCCCGCCGTGCTCTTCGAGTTGCGGACACGGATCGAGGCCCTTCGCGCCCTTCTGACGATCGGGCTCGGCGCAGGCATTGGACGGTAGCCCCACGTTCACATATACGTTGCCCTTGTCATCAAAGGCGATGTCTTCGTCCGCGTGCCCGCGCTGATTCGCTCCGGAGGGAAACCCGCCGACGATCACCTCAGCGGGCCCGGCCGGTTTCAGCTCACCGGGGGTCATCTTGAAGCGTTCGATCGACACCGGCGTGGAGTAATAGAGATACCCGTTCCGCAGCGCGATGCCGGTGGCGCCGTTCGCGCCGAACTTTTCCTGCACGTCGATTTTGCCGTCGCCGTTCGTATCGCGCAGGCCGAGGAGGAAGCCTGGCTGCGGCGGTTGTCCCTGCTGCTGCTCGCCTCGCCGGATCGACACGAAGATGTCGCCATTCGGCGCGACCACGAGGTTGCGCGCCTGGCCGAGATTGTCGGCGATGACGAGCGCGCAGAGTCCCGGGGGCAGCGTGAGACCGCCGTTGTCAGGATCGCAGGTGGGGACGGAAGATCGCTGCCCGCGAAGCGTGATCGAAGCAGCAGCGGCGAAGGTGGCAATCAGACACGCAACAACAACGGCTCGCCTCATGAGAATTCGTCCTCTATTGAAAGGAGTACACAGTCGGACGTCGATCATGATATGCCGAACGCCCTCGCGCCGAGGCCGGCACGCTGGGGCCAACCCATCCGATGCGTTGCGTCGGCGACATGGCTGCGGCCATGGCCCCGGGTCGATTTTGCCTTGCAGCATCATGGACGTGACGCATACAATTCGCTCCCCGAATCGGACAACTCACCTTCGCGCGGAGGGCCCATTATGCGCCAATGGCTCTGTGCTCTTGCTGCTTCCCTGCTTGCCGCGACCGCCTTTTCGTACGCGCAAGCAACACAAACACTCTCGCCGCTTGACAACGAGACGCCGGAAGTCTGGTTCGTCGAGCTTTCCAGTCCGCCTTCGGTCGAGGGCACGGCGATTTCGGCACTCGAAACTGAGGAAGCGAATTTCCGCACGGCGGCCGCCGCCGCGGGCATTCGGTACTCGGAAGGCCGCCGCTTCCGCAAACTCTGGAACGGCCTCACGGTGCGTGCGTCCGCCGGCGACATCAACAAGGTGCGCGCCCTGCCCGGTGTTCAGGCTGTATATCCGGTGCTCAAGGTCACCCTCGATCAGGAGCCGACACCGCGCGAGGCCACCGATCTGATCACGGCGATCAAGATGACGGGCGTCGACGTTGCGCAGAATGAGTTGGGACTCACGGGCCAGGGCGTCACGGTAGCCGTGATGGATACCGGCATCGATTACAACCATCCCGATCTCGGAGGTTGCTTTGGACCGGGATGCCGCGTCGAGAAAGGGTACGATTTCGTCGGCGACGACTTCAATTCGAGCTCGGCGGTCCCGGCGGAACAGGTACCCCATCCTGACCCCGATCCCGACGACTGCAACGGCCACGGTACGC
>DASPWV010000056.1:0-3710 GCA_035637635.1 Vicinamibacterales bacterium
CACGAAGGCAAAGATTCAGGAAACTGGCTTGGGGCTTGGGGCTTGGGGCTTGGGGCTTGGGGCTTGGGGCTGCGTTCTTGGTTCTTCGTTCTTAGTTCTTCGTTCGTCAGTACTCCACGTGCCACAGCGTGAGCCCCTGCGGTGGCGCCGTTCGGCCCGCCTGCCCGCGATTGCGCGACGCGAGGATGGCCTGGACATCAGCGGCAGACCGTCTTCCAAGTCCGATCTCCGTCAACGTCCCAACGATGTTTCGCACCATGTGGCGAAGAAAGCCTGTGCCGGTGATCTCGTAGCGAAGAAATCGATCGCCGCGCGCGGCCGTGCACAAGGGGGTGACGTCGATCCAACGCACGGACGAAGCCAGAATTCGGCGAACGGTGGTTTTTACGTCGCTCCCCGTTGCCTGAAAGGCCGCGAAATCGCGCTCGCCGACAAACGTCGCAGCAGCCGCGTTCATGGCGGTCACATCGAGCGGCTGTGGGACGTGCCACACGTATCGACGAAACATTGGAGGCGCTGCCACGCCGTTCCAGATAGCGTAGTGATACGTTTTGGATTTCGCGTCGTGGCGCGCGCTGAACGCCGGCGGCATGTCGTCGACGGCCAGCACCCTCACGTCTTCCGGCAACGTCGCGTTCAGCGCGCGGTGGAGTTCGTCCACCGGGATCCCCGTGTGCAGCTCAGTATTTGCCACCTGCGCCGCGGCGTGGACACCCGCGTCCGTTCGGCCCGCGCCGATCACCGTGACCGGGCGCTTCTCGATAGGCGCGAGCGTGTCTTCGACGAGAGCCTGCACGGTGCGCCCGTCCGCCTGTCGCTGCCATCCGGCGAACTCCGTGCCGTCATACGCCACGATCAGCCTCACATTACGGTTCATCGAGTCACCAAAAAGGGCCTGCCCGATTTCCAGCCCGGCGGGAAGAAAAGGGGCCTGCCCCATTTCCGGCTCAAAAAGAGAAAAGGGCCTGCCCCGTTTTACAGAATGCGGGCTGATGCCGGCTCAAGATTTGTCACAAATTGTGAAAGGGGGCAGGCCCCTTTTCTCGACGAGTGCTGAAATGGGGCCGGCCCTTTTTCTTCGATCGGCCTGAACGGTGAGCGGCCGCGGATCGTCTATGTCTGAGTGCCCGGATAGCCTCGGTACTGTTTTTGCTCGAAATCCGGGGCCAGCGGCTCCTTTCTTCTGTAAGAGTACAGTCTGGGAAGCGCGTTTTGAGTCGTTTTGCCCCGTGGAGTATCCGCAACATGTCCATTCAAAAGTTTCCAGGCCGAACAACGGCTTTCATCGGTCTGTCTGCCGCTCTCGCGGTGTTCGTTTTCGGGGCAGGTCCTGTTCGCGCGCAGACAGCGCTCACGGCCTCCCAGGCTGTCACCGCCGCCGCGCAGAGCATGACCCCGCAGGGACCGGTCAAGCGCCTCTCGATCGACGAAGCCGTGGCGCTTGCCCTGGAGCAGAACCTCGATCTGCAGGTCGAGCGTCTCAACCCGCAGGTGCAGGACTACACCATCTCGGTTGCACGGAGCAACTGGGTGCCCAACTTTCAATCCGCCGTCACGACGCGCACGCAAGAAAACGTTCCGCAGGACATCTTCAGCGGCACGCAGGCCACGGTGTCCGAGGATCGTGTCAGCACCAGCACCGGCGTCGGCCAGCTGCTGCCGTGGGGCGGAAATTACAGCGCCAACTGGATCAACGGACGCGTCACCACGAACAACGACTACAGTCCCTTCCAGCCGCAGCTGAATTCGACCTTTGCCGCGAACTACTCGCAACCGCTGATGCGCAATTTCAAGATCGACGCCGTGCGCCAGCAATATCTCGTCAGCAAGAAGAACCGCGAGATCTCGGACGTCCAGCTCGTCGAGGCGGTGGCGCAGACGGGCCGCAACGTGCGGAACGCGTATTGGGATCTCGTGTACGCGCTGAGCAATCTCGAAGTGCAGAAACAGTCGCTCACACTTGCGCAGCAATCGCTCCGCGACAATCGTGCGCGAGTGGAGATCGGCACGATGGCGCCAATCGATATCGTGGAAGCCGAGGCCGAAGTCGCCCGCCGCGAGGAATCCGTGATTATCGCCGAGGCCGCGATCTCGCGCGCCGAGGACCGCCTGCGCGCGCTCATCTCCAACCCTTCGCAGCCCGATTTCTGGACGATGCGCATCGAGCCGTCGGATGTGGCGACGTTCGTGCCGGCAAACGTGGACGTCGAGACGGCCGTGCGGAACGCGCTCGACCGGCGAACCGATCTGGCGGCGTCGCAGAAGCAAATCGAGGCGAACGACATCTCCATTCGCTATTTGCGCAACCAGTCGCTGCCGGACGTCACGGCCAATGTCAATTACAGCGCGTTGGGGCTTGGCGGCACACAGCGGCAACTGTCCGTCGTCCCCGGCCTGCCTCCGACAATTCTCAGTGTCCGGCAGAAAGGGTTCGGCAGCGTGCTCGGTGATGCCTTTGCGGGCGCGTATCCGACGTGGAATTTCAACGTGCAGCTCAGTTATCCGATTGGCCGCTCCACTGCCGAAGCCAGCCTCGCGCGTGCGCGGCTGCAGAACCAGCAGTCGGAGAAGCAGCTCGAAAGCCAGAAGCTCCTCGTCGCCACGCAGATTCGAGACTTTGCGCGCACGGTGCAGACCAACAGCAAACGGGTTGAAGCGACGCGCTCGGCGCGTGCCCTCGCGGAGAAGCGTCTCGAGGCGGAGCAGAAGAAATTCACCGCCGGGATGACGAGCAGCTTTCTCGTCTTTCAGGCGCAGCGCGACCTCTCACAGGCGCGGAACAACGAGCTCCAGGCGATCATCGACTATCTCAAGTCGGTCGTTGATTTTCAGACG
The DNA here is from genome assembly GCA_035637635.1 of Vicinamibacterales bacterium. GTDB lineage: Bacteria > Acidobacteriota > Vicinamibacteria > Vicinamibacterales > UBA2999 > DASPWV01. The sequence goes on from DASPWV010000056.1 coordinate 2,836, forward strand.
GCACAGGAAACACCGCTCTCCGGCGGCGGCGGAGTGTCGCTGGTGAACTCGGGCTCTACGCAGAACACGGGCGCAGCCTCGGCAGGCAGTCGCCAGCAATAGGGGCAAGTGTGGAGGGTTGGTTCCCAGTTGCCAGTTTCCAGTTCAAAGTTGAGTTGCGAGTTTCAGAGTTCTGAGTTGTATCGAGTTCGGAACCTGAAACCCTTCACAACTCAGAAACTAAACTTTGAACTGGGAACTGGGAACTGACAACTCCCGCCGGCGTTCAGCTTCTTCGGTCCCGCGATCGTCGCCGACGCGGTAAACTGTGGCCGGTGCCCGGCGTCTCGGTCACAGTCATCACCCACAACGAAGCCGCCAACATCGCGGCCGCACTCGAATCGGTCTCCTGGGCCGACGAGATCATCGTCATCGACGCCGAGAGCGCCGACGACACCGCTGAGATCGCGCGGCGCTTCACGCAGAAAGTAGTCGTGCGTCCCTGGCCCGGCTACGTCGCTCAAAAGAATTTCGCTGCCGAGCAGGCGACCCACGACTGGGTGTTTTCCCTCGATGCCGACGAGCGCGTGTCGCCCGCGCTCGCAGCGGAGATTCGCAACGTGCTGGAGCGGGAGCCACCAAATGCGGGCTACCGCGTCCCGCGGGTCACCTTTCATCTCGGCCGATGGATTCGCTCCACCGACTGGTATCCCGATTACCAGCTGCGGCTGTACGACCGGCGCCGTGCACGATGGACCGGACGTCTCGTCCACGAGTCGGTGAAAGCTGACGGCCCGGTGGGACGCCTCCGCAACGATCTGCAGCATTACGCGTACCGCGATTTGTCGCATCATCTCCAGTCGATGGACCGCTACACTACGCTGGCCGCGCAGCAG
>DASPWV010000057.1:0-7421 GCA_035637635.1 Vicinamibacterales bacterium
GGTTCGTCGCACCGTTGCACCGGAGCCCCGCACCAGCGCACCGGAGCTCCGCACGGCACCCGAGCCCCGCACGGCACCCGAGCCCCGCACCGCACCCGAGCACCTGAGCGCACCTGTCGCACCCAGCGCACCTGATCTGAAGGATTCGTTCCTTGCTCAGGTCAAAGCCGCAAAGATGTTCTTTTACAGCACCGTTGTCGCGCAGGCGTATCGCGTCGACGTGACGCCCGCGCGTATCACGTTTACCTTTCTGCCAAATCAACGCGTGCCGAAGGAGCAGTGCGAACAGTCGCGCGTCTGGCTGGAAGGGATTGCCGAGAAAGTCGCGGGACGCAAGATCCCGGTTGCCGTGACAGTGACGGAGCAAATGCCGCCGCAGACAGCGTCAGTCGCGGAGACAGACATCCCACGGGCAACAGAAGACGACCTGCGCCGCGAAGCGCTCACCGATCCCGGCGTCCAAGCGCTCTTTGAAATCTTCCCGGTGGAAAAATCTAAAATCGAAGAAGTCTGATACCTGATACCTGATACCTGATCGCGAGACCTGCCATGAATCCTTTACAGATGATGAAACAGGCGCAGCAGCTTCAAGAGAGGCTGCAGAAGGAACTGGCGACCATCAGCGTCGAGGGCGCCGCCGGCGGCGGCTTGGTGACGGTCGTGGTCAACGGCCACAAACACGTGCAGAAGCTTGCGATCGATCCGGAGGTTGTCTCAAAAGACGATATCGGCATGCTCCAGGACCTCGTGGCGGCAGCCGTGAACGACGCGATTCGCAAGGTGGACGAAGAGCTGAAACGCAAAGTTGGCGGGTTGATGGGTGGCTTGGGATTGCCAGGCTTGTGAGAACGAACTCTCATGTCCCACGTCGCTCGACGCTGGATGTCGACAGTGAACTTTGAATTGACAAACTTCCCTTGGCCCTCCCTGCCCCTCTTCAAAACCTGATCGATCAGTTCAAACGGCTGCCGGGCGTCGGCGCCAAAAGCGCGCAGCGTCTCGCGTTTCACGTCCTGAAAACACCGCGCGAAGACGCCGATCGGCTGTGCGACGCCATCCGCGAGGTCAAGGATCGCGTGACGTACTGCTCCATTTGCAGCAACATCACCGACGTCGATCCCTGCGCCTTCTGTGCCGACGATTCACGCGATCGACGCGTGATCTGCGTCGTCGAAGAGCCGCAGAACGTCCACGTGATCGAAAAGAGCGGCGGGTTTCGCGGCGTCTATCATGTGCTGCTCGGCGCGCTGTCGCCGCTTCAAGGCATCGGCCCCGACGATCTCAAGATCAAAGGATTGCTGACGCGCATCGACCAGGGTGGTGTGGAGGAGATCATCCTCGCAACCAATCCAACCGTCGAAGGCGAGGCGACGGCTATTTATCTCGCTCGACTGCTGAAGCCGCTCGGCCTTCGCGTGACGCGCATCGCGACCGGCATTCCGGTGGGCAGCGATCTCGAATACGCGGACGAGCTCACCATGGGCAAGGCCATGGAGGGAAGACGAGAACTCTAGGGTTCAAAGGTTCAAAGGTTCAAAGGTTCAAAGGTTCAAAGGTTCTAGAGTTCAAGGGTTCTAAAGTTCAAGGGTTCTAAAGTTCAAGGGTTTTAGAGTTCCAGGGTTCCAGGGTTCGAAGGTTCGAGCGTTCACAAGTTCCAAGGTTCAAAGTTGCTACAATGCTCCACGCCTTGAACCCTGTGGAACCTTCGAACCCTGGAACCTTCGAACCCTTGAACCTTCGAACCCTTGAACCTTTGACCCCTTGAACCGTTGAATGTTACCCGTCGCCTACCAGCTGCCTGCTGCGGTTCTGCTGATTGTTGGCGGTCTTATCGCCTGTTTTCTCGGTTATCGACTCTTCAAGTTCGTTCTCGCCATCTTCGGCTTCATCCTCGGCGCGCTGGCCGCGAGCTCGGTGTTTGGCGTCAGCGATACGACGCCGATGGTCATAGCAGCAATCGTCGGCGGCGTCATCGGCGCGCTGCTCCTGCTGGCGGCGTACTTCGTCGGGGTGGCGCTGGTCGGCGCCGGGCTTGGCGCGCTCCTCGCCAATCTGATCTGGACGCGCATCGAAGGCGACCCGCATCCGTTCGTCGTCGTGCTGTTTTCGGTAGCGGGCGCGCTGCTCGCCACGTGGCTGCAGCGCTACGTAATCATCCTGGGCACCGCATTCGGCGGCGCGTGGACGATCATCGTCGGCGCGCTCGCGCTCATGGGCGACAAGACGGCGCTCAACGCCGCGGCTGCGGGCGATATCTGGGTGGCGTATCCGATGACGCCCGCGCCCGGGCAACGATGGGTGCCCTACGTGTGGGTGGCTCTCGGCCTCATCGGCACCGTCATGCAGATGTTCGTGACCGGCGGCCAGAGCGGGCGTGTGATGAAGTCGAACAAGAAGAAGAAAGCTGCCTCAGAATAAGCTGCCCAGAAGCGCCACACCAACCGTCGCCCGCCAGAAGCTGATTTCCGTTTCGCCGAACCCTGGCGCCGCCTGCCCGCGACGGAGATTCCGAACGTGGCGAATGTCGAACCGAAGGCTCGTTCGGCGCGTGAGCGGTCCAATCGCGCCTCCGCCGACGTCGATCCCGAGCAGGTTTGTATCCACCAGGCTGCCCTTTAGATCCGCAATGCCCACGTGGATCATGCCAACGCCTGCCACCGCGTAGGGCCGAAGCGACTCGCGGGTGATTCGCTTCGGCAAGGCCGCAATGACATTACCGGTCAGGGTGGTGACATTGCTCCTCGCGACGAGACCGCCTGTGCCCGCGCGCTCGAAAAAGCGCGGCGAGTAGCCGAGCTCCGCTTCGATTCCGAAGATTTCATCGCTCACAATCGCGAGAGATCCTCCGAGCGTCAGCTTGGATTCTTTGGCCGCGCCGGGTTCGAGTTGGATGATGGTGGTGTCACCGGCGAACTTCAAGCCGATGAACGGTGTCACCATCCAATCCGCAAACGCCGAGGCCGGTGCGAGTGTCGTGAACAAGCAGCAGAGCGTGATGCAGCGCGCGCGGGCCGGCACGTGCATCGGAGTCAAGCGCCGATTCTCAGAGGAAGAGCCTGAGGAAGGTCACCGCAAACAGCGAGCTCGAGACATCCCCCTGCGCCAGATCGAAGGGCGCGCTGAGTCCATCGCTGTTCGCGAGCAGAATCAACGTGAGGTGACGCGCCGGTACTTTGAGGATGAGCGCGGAGTACGCATCCGGCACGTTGGCGAAGTGCCAGATCAGGCGCTGACCGTTGTACGTCTGCACGAACCATCCCAGACCGGTTGGTCGCGGCATCCCCGCTGGAGTGACGTTGGACCACATCGCGGTGAGGCCTGCGTCGTGCAGAAGGATGTGTCGAGGATCGTCGAGTGCCGCGTCGTACTTCGCGAGATCGTGAGCCGTCGAGATCAGGCCCGTCGACGCGTCGATGCGTTTCGAGGCGTAGTCGGAACGCGTCGCCTTTCCGCGTTTATCGACTTTGTAGGGCACCGCCAATCGGCTCAGGACGGCCGAGTAGCGCTGCAGCTCCGTCGAATCAAAAGAGGGCCGCGCATCCGATGCTTCGTCCTGAAGATCGCGCCCGGGGACCGAGTCGATCATCGCGAGAAAGGCGAAGACGTCCCGTGCCACGCGCGTGCGCGCCGATTGGCCGCCGCACGCGTCGAGCGCCGGCGTCAACTTGGCGAACGTCGCGGGATCGTACTTGAAAGGGTTGCTGCCCGTGCTGCCGGTGTGGCTCAGCGCCTGCCACAATTTCAGCTCGCCTGCATCCGCCGACCATTTGGCGAGTCGCTCGTCGAGCAGCAGCGAGCCGCGCTCGACACACTGCATCAACAGAACCGACGCGAAGGTCTGTGTCAGGTCTCCAACCGGATACGGAGTCGTCGACGTCGCACGGACGGAGCTTTCGAGATCCTGATATCCGAGCCCGGTCTCCCACACCGTTTCGCCGTCCTGCACGATGGCGGCGGACAAACCGGGAATGCCGGCCTGCTGTCGCAGCGAATCCAGATACCGCTCGAACAAAGAGAAGAGCAGGGCTTGAGCGCTCGTGTGCTGGCCTGTCAGCACAAGCGCGGCGGCGAGAAGAAGGGCGGCTGTCGAACGGCGCAATATGCCCTCGAGCGTGGGGGACCTCGACGGAATCATAACATTCGACGGCTGTGTCGGTGTCTTTCATGGTCGCGCGCCCACCAAGCTGTGATACTTTACCCACCGTTACCTTGGGTACGTTGATACCTCGTCATCTTTCGGCACTTTTGCGCGCGGCTGCAGTGGTGATCGCGCTTGGCGTTGTCGTTCAGGCGGCCGACACCTTCCGGGTCATCCCGCTCGTTCGCGACGACATGGTGCTGGTTTCGTTCGACCTGGGTGACGGGTTTACCGAAGAAGTTCGAGCAGCCATCAAAAGCGGCCTGCAGACAACGTTCACCTACACGGTGGATCTCCGGGCGCAAGCGCCGATCTGGATGGACCGCACTATCGCGTCGGCGGTCGTTTCGACCACGGTCCATTTCGACAACCTCACCAGACGCTACACCGTATCGCGGTCGCTCGACGGCCGAATGATTCCCGACGAAAGCCGGGTCACCGAAGACGAATCGGTCGTCAAACGATCGATGACCAATTTCGATCGCGTCGCGTTCTTCCGCACGTCCATCCTCGAACCCAACCGCGAATACTACGTCCGCGTACACGCGCAAGTGCGCCCCCAGGCCGGCGGCATGCTGTGGCCGTGGAGCAGCGGGCGATCGGCGCAGACGAAGTTCACGTTTATTCCCTAACACCGCTAGCGACAGTTTGAGCGCAATCTTCGGATCGCGTTGCCGTAGCTTCCCGGTACGCTCCACCTTCGCGAACGCCCATAACCTTACGTACGTAACGCAGGCGCGGACAGACGATTTTCGATATCGGCTGTCTTTGAAATCATCGTGAAGCGCCGGTAACAGTCGCGACGTATTTCTTCTCACATATCTGCCCTTCCGTCGAAGACTGATCGGAGAGTCGCCTCCGATCAACCGGACAGGAGTTGCTCGATACCGATAATCCTCCTCGCGCGGCCCTTTGCCGCAGACGATGCCGCGTCGAACGAACTGATCCGCGACGATCAACCAGAAGGTGGTGTGTTGTTCATTCGATGCATCGATCGCTGCGCTGGGCTCGGTCTCGCAGAGGATGTCGACGATGCGGTTCGGATCAAAGGGCAGGCGGGCGACGACCGCAATGGTGCTGCGCAAGTCGGCGGCGAAGTCGCCTGAATAGAGTCCGACGCCCCAGACACCCATCGCGTGAGGATACCCGGCCTCGCGCGCGCTTCCGACGAGGCGCGGTGTCGGGACCTCATATCGACTGTGTGCCCAGGTCGCGCGAACGTCCACTCGCGCTTTTGCTTTCGTGACGGTTCTGCTTTACGATCTTGTCTCCCGTCCGCGCTGGCCTCCGCTCGCTGAGCGCGGAGCAACCTCCGGCGCGGCACGCTCGTGATCCTCGGTAGCTCAATGGCAGAGCATCCGGCTGTTAACCGGAGGGTTGCTGGTTCGAGTCCAGCCCGAGGAGCCAATCAAATCAATTAGTTAGCTCCGACCCAGTTTTCGTTCCGTGAACAATCGTGAACAATTCGCTGCCGATCCGATCGACCGCCGTCCGGAGCGAATGATCCAGAACTTGCGTGTAGACGTTTAGCGTCACGTCGGCGTTCGTGTGACCCATCAGCTGCGCGACCACTTTACCCGGCACGCCCTTGTCATGCGCCCACGACGCGTATGTACGGCGGAACGTGAGCCATGTCGCATTCGGCAGGTTCAGTTTCGCGCAGGCGCGGAACACCCAGCGGCGCAGCACATTGTTCGGCGAAATGGGTTTTCCAGACCACGTCGAGAACACCAGTGCCTCGGCCTCGGTGTTTTTCGCATGCTCCTTCCACTGCCTCAGCAAAGTGATCGTCGCGGCAGAGAGCGGCACGCGACGCAGTCCAGCGATCGTCTTCGGGGTTCCGAAGGCACCTTCGTACACCGCCTCCTCAACGGTGAGATGCCCTTCATCGACGCTTACGTTTTTCCACCGAAGCGCGAACAGCTCGCCACGTCTCAGGCCGGTCAGCAACGCCAAGCCAACCATCGTCCGTGGGAGCAAAGGCAGCGGTTCGAGCAGCGCCGATGCCTCTGTCTCAGTAAGCACCCACTTTGGCTTCACTGTCTTCAGCGTCGGTAAGTCCACTCCACGGGCGGGGTTGTCCGAAAGATGGCTGTGGCTACTGAAAATGTCTTACGTGTTGCCACCATTGATGTTGCGGTCTTCCCTGGATACGCTTCGTGCCGATGATTTCCGTCCTGGTCTCGCTGCTCCTGACCGCCCGAGCTTGTCTGCGGTCGCGCGCCGCACTGCAGCTTGAGGTACTCGCCTTGCGGCACCAACTTCAGGTGCTGAATCGGTCGCGATCGCGACGGTTGCGGCTCGTGCCGGCGGACCGGTGGCTCTGGGCGTGGCTGTCGCGCTCGTGGACCACTTGGCAAACCGCACTCGTCATCGTCCAACCGGAAACCGTCATCACCTGGCATCGACAGGGCTTCCGCTTGTTCTGGACGTGGAAAAGTCGCCGCCGAGTCGGTCGACCAACCCTCGCGGCCGATGTCCGCTCATTGATTCGGAGCATGTCCGAGACCAATCCGCTCTGGGGTGCGCCGCGGATTCACGGCGAGCTGTTGAAATTGGGCCTAGACGTCTCTCAAGCGACCGTCGCGAAGTACATGCTCCGGCGCATCAGACCGCCCTCGCAGACGTGGCGGACGTTCCTGACGAATCATGTCCATCAAATCGCGGCTGCTGATTTCTTCGTCGTGCCGACAGCAACCTGCCGACTCTTGTTCGTACTGGTGATCCTCGCTCATGAGCGCCGACGCGTCGTGCACATCGCGGTCACCGACCATCCCACGGCCGCCTGGACGGCACAATAACTCCGTGAAGCGTTTCCATGGCACGAAGCACCACGGTATCTCGTGCATGATCGCGACACCGCGTTCCACGCCTGGACGGCGCCGGCGATCGGGATCAACGAAGTGGTCACGGCCGTTCGCTCACCGTGGCAAAACGCCTACGCGGAGCGTTTGATCGGATCCATCCGCCGCGAATGCCTCGATCACATCATCGTCTGGAATGAACGCGGGCTGCGCCGCGTCTTGCACGCTTATGTCGAGTACTATCTGAAATCTCGGACGCACCTGTCGCTCAGCAAAGATGCGCCCGTCTCGCGACTGGTCGCGTCGCCGAGCGACGGCGAGATCGTGGCCATTCCGCAGGTCGGTGGGCTGCACTACCGATACATACGCCGCGCGGCGTAGGACACGTTGGCGCACCCGAGTCAGCATCTGAGCTCCATTCAGAGGCGCCACACCGGTCGCCTGTTCCGGTCTTCGAATTGCCGTTTCTTGAACAGATA
>DASPWV010000058.1:0-11033 GCA_035637635.1 Vicinamibacterales bacterium
TGATCCACAAATGCGGGTTCCATGGCGATCTCGAGGCGTTCTACAGGCCCGAGGAGATCGAAATCCAGGCGATGCAGCTCACGATGGCGTGTGTGGGATGATGCGACCGCTCGTCAGGAACCGCTGATAGCTCACGTAGTCCGTCGTCGTCCGCAGCCGCGGTGTGCCTGATCCGCGCGTGACGCGAATCGACGACATGGAACTAGGCAACACGAGCGTTTCATCGGGGTTTGTGAACGGCACCTGTTTGAACCTGATCTCGGTGTCCCACCGTTCCATCGTCCAACTGGTCGGACCGGACGATCGGCGGAGCAGTTTTTTGGGCAGCGGGATCTCCACCATTCCACTGAGCCGCTGGTCCAGCCGGAGCACGTCGAACGTCTCAGCGTCGATCCAGATGCGGCCTCGTACGCCGCCTTCGAGATCGAAGCTGACACAATCCTCACGACCTTCGACGAGACGGGTCTTGACGGTTACGTCGGTAATCACGCGATAGTCCAGCAGAATGGCGGGACGGCGATCCACGCGAGCTTGTCCGGCCAGCTCGAATGTGTAGTCCGCACGCTGGCTGCGGAGTAGCAGCGACAACGGCTGCGGTTCCTGTGTTTGCTGTTCCGGCGCCGTGCAGTTGTTCCAGTCATTGACGCGGGGCTTGTGACCGTTGACGCGAAGCACCTGTCGCAACATGTGCGCGTCGGGCGGCGGCGCGCCGTCGGGCGCCGGCGCCCACGACAGACGCAACTCCGATTCGACCGTTCTGCCAATTCCGTCGCTCGACCAGCCAGCGGTGAGAGGCTGAAGCCGAACCATTTCGAGGCAAACGATGCTTTGCGCGCGCGCGAAATAACGTTCCACCCGCTCGCCGGCACGCTGCAACACTGTGGCGAGCGTTGTCGTCCGGTCCGGTTCGTCCGCCGCGACCATCACGACGGTGGCCAGACTCATGGCGATGCCCAAGCTTCGCATCGCGCGGATTATGCCACCTGATTAGCGGTGTGTATCACCTGTATCGCGAGCAACCTGCCGAGCGGCGACAGCGGCCGGATTGGAGCGTACGACGTCTCATTATTAACGGCCGCCGTTCCGATTGGCCGCCATTTATGGCAGCATCTTTTTTTGAGTGCTCGAATTGGCAACCAACTTCCGTCGCGCGGCATCATTGGGTGCATAAAGGGACCATAATGAAACGACTGCTCATTGCTGTCTGGGTGTTGCTGGCATTTGCGGCCGGCATTGCCGCGGAGCGACTGGCCAACGGCGTCACCATGCGTGGCAAGGTCATGGATGCGAACACGATTGCCGAAGCGATCGAGTACTGGGAGGTCCGCAGCCCGACTGGTGAAAGCGTGGTGATCACCGGCCGGAACGACATGCCGATCATGAAATGGTTACGACAAGCGAAAAACCGCTCCGTCGTCGTGAGTCTCGACTTCTCGCCTGACGTGTCGGCCAGCGACGCGGCGCGATAAGAAGGCGACGGCGGTGCTGGATGAGCCTCTCTTTCCTCCGCCCAAGGGTTTGGTGCGCCCTTTCGTGATAACGCTTCTACGCGTCCTCGTTGCGGCGCTCGTGTGCGCGCTCGCGATATCTAGCGTGTCGGCGCAGCGATTTCGCCTTCCCGAGGGACCGGGCGTACCTCCGCGATTTCCTCCGCCCGATTTCAACGACGGTGGGTTCACGCACTGCAAGATCATGTATCGAAGCGTGCGGAGTGAAGCCAACGGAATGGGGTGGTCAACGGACTATCCGTTCGCCGGAATCAACTTGCTCACGCGCGTCAAGGAGTTGACCAAAACACGAGTGAGCGTTGACGAACGCGGCGACCCGAATTATTGGGTGGTTCGCCTGACCGACGACGCCTTGTTCAGCTGTCCCTTCACGATGGCGACCGACGTTGGCACGATCGAGTTCTCGCCTGAAGAAGCCGTGCGACTGCGACAGTATCTGCTGGAGGGCGGCTTTCTCTGGGTGGACGATTTCTGGGGTACGCCTGCCTGGGAACAGTGGTCGTCGGAGATGAAGAAAGTGCTGCCCGAGTACTCGATTGAAGCCGTTCCGGCGGACCACCCGATTCGCCGAACCATGTTCGAGCTTGCGCGGATCCCACAGGTGTCGAGTATCAACTTCTGGCGGCGCAGCGGTGGTATGACCTCGGAACGAGGCGCCGACAGTCCATCTTCCGACTTCCGCATGATTGCAGACGCTGATGGGCGAATCATGGTTCTCATGACCCACAACACCGACATCGGCGATTCGTGGGAGCGCGAAGGTGAGGATCCAGAGTTCTTTCTCGAGTTCTCGCCCGACGGGTACGCACTCGGCATCAACGTGGTGCTCTACGCGCTGACGCACTGACGTTGTTCAGAGGTCGTGTGTCGCTGCCGCGCCAGCGAACCAAATGCGCTGCCGGCGTGTCTCACATCGCCGCAGGGTTCCGGCCCGGCAGCCTCGCCCGCGAAATTCATGCATTGGCGCGCGCAGACGGACGTCGTGCAAGACGCCGCGGCTTTTCGCACGGGTGTCGTCAATTTCACAGGCGGCACGTTTCCCGAGCAGTTGCGTTCCGGCCAGGTCTCGGCCGATTTCATCAAGCTGTTCGGCGCGCCGATCGTCCTCGGCCGCGCCTTCACGGCCGACGAAGACCTGCCGAATGGCCCCAACGTGGCCGTGCTGGGCAACGGCACATGGGTGACTCGCTTCAACAGCGATCGGGAAGTCGTTGGAAAGACCATCTCGCTTGACGGCGAGCCGTACACGATCGTCGGTGTCCTGGGCGATTTCGACTTCGCCATCTTCGGCACGCCGCAGACGCCGCAAGTGTGGACTCCGTTCCAACTCGATCCCAACACGGCCGATCAAGGACATTTCTTGCAGGCAGGGGCGCGCCTCAAACCTGCCGTCACACTGGAGCAAGCCAAGGCGAAGCTCACCCTCTCCGCGCAAGGCTACCTGCGCCGATATCCAAATGCTCTTGGACCGAACGGCAGCTTCAGCGTCGAGACGCTGAAGGAAGTCCTCATTCGCAACGTGCGGCGATCGTTGTTCGTGCTTGTCGGCGCGGTCGCGTTCGTGTTGCTCATCGCGTGCGCTAGCGTCGCGAATCTCCTGATGGTCCGCGCCACCGGCCGGAAACGGGAGATTGCCGTGCGCGCCGCGCTAGGCGGATCGCGCGGACGCATTGCGCGCCAGCTGCTCACCGAAAGTGTGCTGCTGTCGGTTGTCGGTGGGGCGCTCGGCCTGGGCCTGGGCCTCGCCGGTATTCGAGCGCTGCTCGCCGTCAACACGGCCGGCCTCCCACGCGTCGGTCTCGAGGGCAGCGCGGTGGGCCTCGACTGGCGGGTGCTGACGTTCACGCTGGCTATCTCCGCAGGAACCGGCCTCCTGTTTGGTCTCTTCCCGGCATTTCAAAGCGCGAGAACCGATTTGACGACGACGCTCAAAGAGAGCAGCGGTCGATCGGGCACCGGATTTCGCCAGAACAAGGCACGATCGATTCTCGTGATGGTGGAGGTCGCCCTCGCGCTGATTCTTCTCGTCGGCTCCGCGTTGCTGATCCGCACCGCCATCGCGCTTGGCGGCGTCGATCCCGGATTCGATTCGCACAACGTGCTCACGATGCGTATGTCGCTCACGGGCCCGCGCTTCCTGACGTCCGAGGGCGTCGAACGAGTCGTGCGGGACGGCGTCGCGCGGCTGCGCAACGTGCCCGGCGTGATCACCGCAAGCGGCACCTGCTGTGTGCCGCTCGAAGGCAGGTACGGCCTGCCATTCACGATCGTGGGGCGCCCGAATCCCACACAAGGACCGTTTCACGGCGGCGGCCAGTGGATGACGGTGTCGCCAGGCTATTTCGAGGTGTTCAAGATTCCTGTCAAACGCGGACGGACGTTCACCGACCGCGATAACAGCGCATCGGAGCGTGTGGTCATCGTCAACGAGGCGATGGCCAAGCAGTACTGGAAGGACAGCGATCCGTTGAACGATCGTCTCGTCATCGGCCGCGGCGTCATGCGCGAGTTCGCGACCGAAACGGACCGTCAGATCATCGGCGTCGTCGGCGACACACGGGATGCCGGGCTCAACACGAATCCGCAACCCGCGATGTACATCCCGCAGGCGCAAGTGCCCGACGCCGTCAACGCGCTCAACGTGCGGCTCTCTCCGATCGCGTGGGTCGTCCGTACGCAGGGCGATCCGCACCTGCTCAGCGCTGCTGTCCAGGAACAGTTGCGGCAGGCCACCGGGTTGCCGGTGACCAACGTACGGTCGATGGAGGAGGTCGTCTCGCGATCGACGTCGCGACAGCGCTTCAACATGTGGCTGATGACCGTGTTGGGGTCCTCGGCGCTGCTGCTCGCGGCAATCGGGATCTACGGGCTGATGGCGTACTCGGTGGAACAGCGGACTCAGGAGCTGGGCATCCGCCTGGCGCTTGGCGCAAGCGCGGCGCCGGTGAAGAACATGGTCGTCGCGCAAGGCCTGCGCCTGGCGCTCGTCGGCGTAGCGATCGGCCTGGCGGCGTCCTTCGGACTCGCGCGCGTGATTCAAACGCTGCTCTTTGGCGTCACGACGCGCGATCCGATGGTCTTCGGCGGCGTGCCGCTGCTGCTGGCGTTGGTGGCGTTGCTTGCGGTGTGGCTGCCGGCGCGAAAGGCAAGTCGCGTGAATCAAATCGATGCGCTCAGATATGAGTAGCAACGATTGCATTTCGGCAAGCCGCGCGCTTCGCGTCGAATGCGACGCGAAGCGACCGATGAACGTTTCTCGCGGGTGCGATCGTGATACGCGCGTTATCGCGCCGCGTTCTCCCGCAACGGCTTGCCCTTCGCGACGAAGTACGTCACGAACATCCGCGCGGGCTTGTTTTCCTCATTTCGATTGTTATGAGGAACACCCGCTGGAATGATGAAGCTCTCGCCGGCCTCGAGGACGATTGCGTTTCGGTTTTGCTGCTCGAGCACCACGCGGCCTTCGAGGATGTAGCCAACCATCTCGCCGGGGTGCGTGTGAAATCGCGTCTCGGATGTCGACGCAAATTCGGCAACCGCCGTGACCGCCTCGCGGCCCGCGGCCGACGTGTCGCTCCGTTCGAGAATCTTGAGCGGAACGCCTGGACGCTGGGCGTAAACGGCAGCGGCTGCTAACACCAGACACACTGCGACTGTTCCGATTTTCATCTCGTTGTCCTTTCGCTGGATGATAGACAGGCTGGGAGCTGTCGCTGCGCGCAGAGTACTGCCTTGCGCCCGGCAGTGTCAAAACTGTCTCACCAGCAGGCAGGTTGGCGAAAAGCGTTTGTCGCAGAACAGGAGAGCAGCAATGAATCGATGGCTAATCACATTCAATCTCGTGGCGCTCGCCGGCATCGGCCTTCTCGCCACTCAGCAACTGGAGCGGATCAATCCAAAGGGCCTGAGCACACCGCAGACCTACACGCACGTGATCAAAGCGGGGAAGTTGGTATTCATCGCCGGCCAGGTCGGGGCGACCGCCGATGGCAAGATGGCGGGTACGGGAATGAAGGAGCAGACGGAGCAGGCGCTCGAGAATCTGCGGACCGCGCTTGGTTCGCAGCGACTCGATTTCAGCCACGTGGCGAAGATCAACATCTACACCACGAGCATTGCCGACTTTCGCGCAGCCGACGTGGTCGAGGTCCGCAATCGCTTCTTTGGAGCCAATCGGCCGGCGAGCACACTCGTGCAGATTCAGCAGTTGGCAAGTCCGGAATATAAAGTGGAGATCGAGGCGATTGCGGTGGCTCCGTGAAAAAGCCGCATGCGGCTTTAGGGATTCGGCCGTGAGCGCAGGACGGCGACCAGCGCAGCGCGGTTTGGGACGCCGGTCTTCTGATAAATACGATGCAGTAGGAACTTTACTGCAGAAATAGTCTTTCCAAGTTGGTCGGCGATCTCCTGGTTCGAGAGTCCATCTGCCAGAACCATTGCCACTGCGCGTTCTGTGGCAGTCATCTTCTACAGCACCGGCGCCGCCACATCGGCCGTTTCGAGAGGCACGCCGTGCACACATCGGTCGAACTCGAGGACAAACGTCGGCTCGGTCAGACCCGCCGTGTTCGGACACGCGATCGCGATTGACGCGCTCAGCCCGGGAACCTGACAGCGGAGTACGCCGCTGTGCCGACGAAACCCTGCCGTGTCTGGATCCGCGCGTAACACCGATTGCCAGTCCTGATGCAACTCGTGGCACACCTCTTCCAGTGCGAGCGGAAGGCGCCACGCGCCAGACGGGTCCGCGGCCGGCATCACATTTCCCTGTCCGACCCAGGCGGCGCACAAGCGGAGGGCGACCGGATTCGCCTGCACGAGGCGAAGGTTCGCGTCACGAATGGCAAACCCGCGCGTTCCCTCGCGTACGGTCATTGCCATCGCGTCGCGGACGGTCGTCGCCGCTTCCCGCTCGCGCAAGCGATTCAGCGCACAGTCGATCAGCGGGTGAGTGCTCTCGAGATTCGCAACCTCTGTTTCCGAGAAGTCACTCTGGCCCTCGCCTCGGTATACGGTGGCGACGAAGACCGGCGAGTCAGCGCGCGGCTCACCCCAGAAGCAAAGCGCCACGCCATGCCGCCAGCCCTCTTTCTGCATGATCTCGCGGTAAAAAGGTGTCCTATGCAGCTCTCGATCGGCACGCGGCAGGTGCCTTCGAGTGGTTAACACCTTGATACCGGGGTTTACGAGGGCGACCGGAAGGGCTGGTGTCAGGGCCATGTAGCGGTGCATGAATTCGAGGCCGGACTCGCGCCCCAGCGAGTCGCGTTGCTTCAACAGGCCGTCGCCCGTGCTTCGAAAGAACGCGGACACGAAATCGCACGGCACCGTGGCCGCGAGCACGTGAAAGGCTGCGTCGATAATCGCGTCGAGATCCTCCGCGGCAAAGAGCTCGAGCAGTTGTAGGGCAGTGACGCTCGAGCGCTCGGACGCTCGCAAAGCCTTGTTCATGGTGCTATTCGAAAGATAGCTCGATCGGATCGCCTGCAGTCTATACACTTCGTGCTGCCATGCCCACGAGAATGCGCTCATTAGTCTTTCTGCTTGCGCTCGCCACTGGGCTAGCCGGCTGCGGGGGGCCGGGCGTTTCAGCGATGCCATCAGCACCGTTAGCGCCATCGCAGCCGACACCGCCGATCTCATCGCTGCCCGCACCATCTGTCACAGCGATATCCCCGAATACGGGTTCAACTGGCGGTGGCACGCCACTCAGAATCACGGGAGCGGGATTCCAGATGGCCGTGGTCGTGACATTCGGCGGCTTTAGAGTGCCGAGGGAAGGATGGGACCCACGAGTTCCGGGAGGCGCTTCCGGATCCATCATCGTCGATACGCCAGCACACAGCGCCGGAGTACTGGACATCATCATTACCAACCCGGATGGTCAGTCTGTTCGCCTCATAAACGCGTACAAATACGTTGAACAGCAATCGTTCGACTTCAACGGCGCCTGGCAGGGGAGCAGCTCGGATGGCTCCGACATTGGTGTGGAATTCACCATTCACGACAACGTGCTGATCGCCGCGTCGTGTGACGGCGAACGGAGAACGACCGTCGCTCTTTCTTCCCCGACCAGCGACGGCGAGTTCTATATCGACGCTGGCGACGGTTTCGTCATATCGGGCAGGATTGTTTCCGCATCGGATGCTATTGGCACGATCACGGCTCCCGCCTGCGGCAACGACGTGCCATGGGTTGCTCAACTGCGTCGTTAAGAAACCAAAAGGCTGGCCATGCGTTTTCGTCTGTTGTTGCTCGTGGTGGTCGTGTCGTCGGTCGCCGCATGCGACGACGCAAGATCTATGCTGACGAGCGCCACGGCCCCGACGCCGGTTGCGACGACGCCCACCAGCCCGTCTCCTGCGTTGGGCGGCGAACTCATTAACGGCGTGGTCTACGACAGCGCCTTTAGACCGCTTGCTGGCGCCAGAGTGGAAATTCTTGATGGTCCGCAACTGGGCACGTCGACAGTGTCCGCTGGCAACGGTGAATTTTCGTTGAGGGCGGTCATCGATGACACGACCCGATTCCGCGCGACCAGAGAGGGGCATGTCACTGCGACAGCGACACCCCAGCCGGACTGCGATCGCTGTAATCCCAGGCGCTGGATATTCTTCTATCTGAAGGTGCTCGACGCGCCGGTGGACCTTGCGGGGAACTACACTCTCACCTTCATTGCCGATAACGCGTGCACGAATCTCCCGCACGAGTTGCAGACGCGAACGTACGAGGCGAGCGTTCAGCCGCGTGATATCAGCTATCCAGGGTTCCCGGCGAACTCCGCAACATCGTTCGAAGTTGTCCCAAAAGGATCGGCATTCTCCGACGGCCTCAATCTGTTCTTTCTCAACGTCGCAGGGAACTACGTCAACGTGTCGCTCGGCGACCACACGGACCCTGGTGTGACGGAGCGTGTTGCCACAAACACGTACTTCGCATTCGGCGGATGGGCAATCACCACGGTAGCGACTCCGGTCCAGACGATCTCGACAACGTTCCGAGGCTGGATTGACTACTGCGAACTGAGCGCGCCGATCGGTCCGCGCTACGATTGTGGACCCGCAAAAGCAATCAAGTTCTCGCGGTGTGACTCGGGAAAGCACCAGCTGATTCTGACTCGACGCTGATCCGCGGAAATGCACCGGAGGCGTGGCGCACGAGCACCTTTTCCAACTGCGGCGGGGCGCTGTGAAGCTTCAGCCGGCCGGTCATCAGGCGCAGGATGTAGGGCATCGTCTTCACTGCGGTCCACAGAGTCGCAGCCATTCCAGCAGCCTGATAGCCAATGTAGTACCGCCGCAGCCGCGAACGGTCGCCGAGCGCCCGAACGAAGTTCCACGGATTGTAGAACGCCGCATATCCCCCGAGCAGCTTCGCCTGTCTCTTCCACGGCGCTTCGCCGTCGACGACGATTACATGGTTGCCGTCGATGTGCGCGTCCGGAATGGCATACCGGCCGGCATGCGAGATGACGCGGCCTGCGAGATACGTCGCTTCGAACTCCCGCGTGCCTTGCACCGGCGTGTGCGCCGCACATTGAATCGAGACGGCGCCTGCCCGCCGCAGGAACTCGATTTGGTTATACAGCCCGTACAGCGATTTGTCCGTGTAGAAAGGCTGGCGGCCGTGGAACATGAGCATCGCCATGGGCGCAATCTTCAGATCGCGCATCCAGCGAAACAATTCGAGCGTGATCTCGGCCTTCTGGCCCTTGTTGACCAGGGTGGCCGTGAGGTCTTCGATACCGAACCACATCGCCCACAGTCCTCCCGCCTTGCCGAGCGGCAGCAGGTCTCGATGCTTGTAGGTGTCGATCTCGGTGGCCTCAGTGGCAAACCGCACGCGTTCTCTCAGGGGCCGGCCATGCGCGGTCGCGTGGGCCATTGCGGTGAAGACACCTTCGGCGGTCTCGCGGCGGTTGAAGAAATTGTCATCGGCGCCGAAGAAGTACTTGATCCCGAACCGCTCGTGAATGATGCGCATCTCATCGACCAGCGATTGCGGGCTCCGACAGCGCCAACTCCGTTGCGTCGCGGCGGGAATGGGGCAGTACGAGCACCGAAAACGGCAGCCCTGCGTCACGAGCACGGTGGCGATCGGCGCGTGCCGCATGACCTTGCCGGCGGCGAGCGGCTGCGGCGCCAGCGTCGCGCGATGGTGCGGTGGTTCCAGCAGCGCCAGGCCCGTGGATTCGCGGCCGAACTCTTCGAGATCGCGCACCAGCCGCTGCAGTCCTGTATCGATCACGACAGGTTCGCGCACGGTGGCGCCGGGCGCGAGGTAGACCAGCCCCGGGACGGCCTCGAGCGCCCCGTCGTGACGAGCGCGCTCGAACGCGGCCCGCAGGTCGTCGCCGCGCCGACGGTACTCGACGACGACCTGTAACAAATCGAGCAGCACATAGGCCTCGCCCGTCACCACTACGTCTGGTGCGGCCACCGGGCCATCGTCCGGCCTCACCCAGAAATCGTACGGCTCGTAGATGGCTTTGGGTCCGCCGGCAATGATGAGGGGCCGGCGTTCGCCCAGCGTCCAGGCGTCGCGGACGAGCGCATGCGCGCACCGCGAATGGATCTGCATGCTCGACACGAGGAGCATCTGGAGGGACCGGCCCTGTATCCGCGCACCGCTGGGGCGAAGATGCGGGTTCCAGAGCTGAAAAGCCGCACGCGTACGCGAAACGCCTGCGGCATACAGCGCGCCGGCAATTGCCACGGCGCCCGGCGGGAAGATGTGTGAATCGTAGAAGACGAAGGGGAGCATCCGCGTGCGGCGGTCGAACGCAGACACGACGAGAGCCGGTATCTCCTCGAGTTCGGCGGCGCGGCGCCGGAGGCGTGCCTCGAGCGCGCGATAGGCGCCGCGCGCCACAAAGCGATCATCGCCGTGACGGACAGCCAATTCCATCGACCCTTGTCCTCGACGCCCTCAGTGCTCCGCCGGCAATCCTAGCATCGGCACGAGCCAGCGGAGCCGTGTGCGCGGTGCTGTGTTTGTTTTTTCGAGGCAAGATGGGGGAGAGTGATATGTGCTGCCAAACACACCGGAGGTAGAGATATGGCGACAGCTCTCGACACTGCGTTGCAGGCCAAGACCCTCACGCCCACCTTCACCGTGGACGACCTTCAGCAGAGCATCAAGTTCTTTGAAGGGCTGGGTTTTGGTGTCGAAGAACGGTGGGAAGAAAACGGCACCCTACAGGGTGTGATGTTGCGCGGCGGCAATGTGCAACTCGGTCTGAGTCAGGACGACTGGACAAAGGGCCGCGACCGAGTCAAGGGCGCCGGTATGCGAGTCTTGATCAGCACGACGCAAGACATCGATGGCCTGGCGGCCCGTGCCAAAGAGGCCGGCATTCGACTGGATGCGGAGGCGCACGACACGCCGTGGGGCACCCGAGCCTTTGAAGTCACCGAACCAAGTGGGTTCAAGCTGACGATTTCTTCTGGAGAATAACTACGCCGCGGAGAATCGGCGGCAGGGTCATCGGTTAGTACGGCACGTCATCGGAAGCGAAGATATCGG
>DASPWV010000059.1:0-3572 GCA_035637635.1 Vicinamibacterales bacterium
TGCCTTCCGCATGTCGCCCGCCGACGCCGAGCCTTCGTACCGCCGCATTCTCCTGAAACTTTCCGGCGAAGCCCTGATGGGCGATCAGGCTTACGGCATCAATCCGGCCGTGGTCACGCGCATTGCACAGGACATCCTCGAGATTCAGGCGCTGGGTGTTCAGACAGCCATCGTGATCGGAGGCGGCAACATTTTTCGCGGGCTCGCGGCAAGCGCCCGCGGAATGGACCGCTCGACTGCCGACTACATGGGCATGCTGGCCACGGTCGTCAACGCGCTGGCGCTGCAGGACGCGCTCGAGCAGCAAGGCGTGGCGACTCGGGTGCTGACGGCCATCGAAATGCGCGCGGTGGCCGAGCCGTTCATTCGGCGACGCGCGATTCGCCACCTCGAGAAGGGACGGGTGGTGGTTTTTGCGGCCGGCACGGGCAATCCGTACTTCACGACCGACACCGCCGCGGCGCTGCGAGCTATGGAGATCAAGGCGGAAGTCATTCTGAAGGCCACGAAAGTCGACGGCATCTACAACGCCGATCCGGTCAAGCACCCCGACGCGGTGCGTTACGAGCGAATTTCGTATCTGCAGGTGCTGCAGGAACGCCTTCAGGTGATGGACGCGACGGCAATCTCGTTATGCATGGACAACAAATTGCCGATCGTAGTCTTCAATCTGAACGTGCCAGGCAACATGCGGCGCGTGATCATGGGCAGCGAAGTGGGAACGACGGTGACAGCATGAAGTGCGTTCAGTTTCCAGTTACCAGTTCCCAGTTCAAAGTTTCAGTAAAAAGTTCGTGTTCGAACTGACAACTAAACTTTGAACTGGAAACTGACAACTGGAAACTTTGAGGATCATTCATGGATGTTTCGGATCTCAAGAGCCTTTTCGTCGAAGTCAAGAAACGGATGGATGGTCAGATCGACTTCGTCCGCAAAGAGCTTGCCGCGGTGCGCACCGGGCGCGCAACAACCGGGCTGCTCGACGGCGTGCACGTCGAGGCGTACGGCACACGCATGCCGCTCAATCAGCTGGCCTCGCTCTCGGTGCCGGAGCCGGCAATGATCATCGCGCAGCCTTTCGATCCATCGTTGATGGGCATCATCGAAAAGGCCATTCGAGCATCCGATCTGGGCCTCAATCCCGCGAACGACGGCAAGGTCGTCCGCATTCCAATCCCCGCCCTTACTGAAGAACGCCGCAAGGAGCTCTCGCGCCACGTCCACAAGATGACCGAAGAAGGACGCAATCACGTGCGCACGGTTCGCCGCGACGCGAATGAGCGGCTGAAGAAGCTGCTCAAGGATCATAAGATCTCGGAAGACGACGAGAAGCGCGCGCTCGAAGAGGTGCAGAAGATCACCGATCAGCACATCAAGCTGATCGACGAGCTGCAGCAGAAAAAGGATCAGGACCTGTTGGGGAAATGACAGTCGGACCAGGCTTACATGCCCGAACACAGGCCACGAAAACACGAAACGAATCACGAAAACACAAATTGAATTTTTTGTCTTTTTCGTGCTTTCGTGAGCCTTCGTGGTTTCGTGGTTGCGGTTCGGGTGAGTGACCGCCGGTGTATTTCACTCACCTCGAATGCGCGTCGCAGTGCGGCGCCGGACCTTTTGATCCGCGCGAGCGTCACTTCCTGTGCCCTAACTGCAATCTCCCGCTTCTCGCTCGCTACGATCTGAACACCGCGCGCGCATGGAAACGTGAATCGCTCGTCGGCCGCGATCCGAATATGTGGCGCTATCGTGAGCTGCTGCCGCTGCTCGATGGCGAGGTGCCGGTTACGCTCGGCGAAGGCTTCACGCCGCTTGCTCATGCACGGCGGCTCGGCGGCGTGCTCGGTCTCGACCGCCTCTACATCAAAGACGAGTCGCTCAATCCAACCAATTCGTTCAAGGCGCGCGGCCAGTCGGCCGCAGTTACCCGGGCGAAAGCGCTCGGCGCGGATGCGATCGCGCTGCCGACAGCGGGCAACGCCGGGAACGCCGCCGCGGCGTACTGCGCCTCCGCCGGTCTGGCGTGCCACGTATTCATCCCGCGCGACGCCAAGCAGCCGTTCGTGGACGAATGCCGCCTCTACGGCGCGCAGGTGACGCTCGTCGATGGCCTCATTACCGACGCGGGTCGCATCGCCGCGGAACGAGGGAAAGCGCTCGGCTGGTACGACGTGTCGACACTGAAGGAGCCATATCGCGTCGAAGGCAAGAAGACGATGGGATACGAGTTGGCGGAGCAACTGGACTGGCGCCTGCCGGATTGGATCGTTTATCCGACTGGCGGCGGGACTGGCCTCGTCGGCATGTGGAAAGCGTTCGAGGAGCTCGAAGCGATCGGCTGGATCTCTCAGCGTCCGCGTCCTCGAATGGTCTCGGTCCAGGCGGCAGGATGCGCTCCGATCGTACGCGCATTCGAAGAAGGAACGGACAAGGCCTCCCCGTGGGAGAACGCACACACGGCCGCCGATGGTCTGCGAGTGCCTCGCGCGATTGGCGACTTTCTGATTCTGCGCGCGATACGCGAGAGCGGAGGGACCGCTGTTGCTGTCACGGACGATCAGATGATCGACGACATGCTCGAAATCGGAAAACACGAAGGCATCTCCGCAGCGCCGGAAGGAGGCGCGGCACTGTCGGCCATCAGGAAGCTCGTTGCCGAAGGACGTATCAAACGTGACGAAACGGTGGTGCTGTTCAATACCGGAGGAGCGCTGAAGTACTTGGATGTGTTGCACGCATCGCCGGCTGAGAGGCGCGTAAGAGATTAGTTTCCAGTTTCCAGTTACCAGTTCAAAGTTGAGTTGCAAGTTTTTGTAGTTGCCAGTTCGGTTGGAACTTTCGAACTACGCCGCCACTGAGCACTAAACTTTGAACTGGCAACTGGAAACTGATCTCCGCATTGGGGCCCTAATCGCCGAATGCCACTCCAAGAGCCCGAGCCGTTCGCAGCAGGTCGTTATCAAGCGGCACCGTCTTCGTCTTCCCCACCACGTCGGCCAGCGGAATCGGAACGATATCCGGCGGGTTGTTTGCCACCATCCGCCCGAACGCACCGCGCGAAATCAGCTCCACCGCCTTGCCGCCAAACCGGGTGGCGAGCACGCGATCGAAGGCAGTCGGCGCGCCGCCACGCTGCAGATGTCCCAACACGACATAGCGCGTCTCTTTGCCCGTGATGTCCTGTAACTGATTTGCGACGCTCGCGCCGATGCCGCCGAGCCGTTCCACATGCCCGCGCCGCGGCTCCTCGAGGAATGTCATCTTGCCGCCGATCGGTGCGGCGCCTTCCGCGACCACAACGATGCTGAACCGCGCGCCAAACGATTCTCGCGCGCGCAGCCGCACGACGATCTTCTCGAGGTCGAATCGAATTTCCGGAATCAGGATGACATCGGCTCCGCCGGCGACGCCGGCGTGCAGCGCAATCCAGCCGGCATAGCGGCCCATCACCTCCACCACCATGATCCGGCGGTGCGCTTCAGCCGTCGTATGCAGCCTGTCGATGGCATCGGCGGCAAACGAGACGGCCGTGTCGAAACCGAAACAGCTCGTCGTCCCCCAGATATCGT
>DASPWV010000060.1:0-5806 GCA_035637635.1 Vicinamibacterales bacterium
AGGGTAAGGCTCGAAATCACCGTGGCGGTCATGCTTCTCAGGAAGACGAAAATCACGGCGACGACCAGCACGAAGGTCAGCCACAGCGTCAGCTTGGCGTCATGCACCGAATCGCGGATCGACTGAGAGCGATCGGTGCGGACGTCGAGGGTCACTGACGGGGGCAAC
Source organism: Vicinamibacterales bacterium (assembly GCA_035637635.1). GTDB lineage: Bacteria > Acidobacteriota > Vicinamibacteria > Vicinamibacterales > UBA2999 > DASPWV01. The sequence continues at coordinate 169 of DASPWV010000060.1, forward strand.
TGCTCGCGGAAGGTCGGGAGCAGCGTCCTGATGGCATCGACGACCGCGACCACGTTCGTTCCAGGTTGCTTGAGAATCGAGAGGTTGATATTGCGAAGGCCGCGATAAAAGTTGGCCTGCTTGTCCTGCTCGATGCCGTCGTAGACGTGCGCAACCTCGTTGAGCCGAACCGGATTGCCGTTGCGATATGCAATGACGACGGGCGCGTACGCGGCGGCTCGCATCAGCTGCCCGTTGGCGAGCACGGTGAACGCGCGATCCGGTCCGTACATCGTCCCCGTCGGCAGATTGACATTCGCGCCCTGGATCGCACTCGCCACTTCGTCAATACCGATGCCGCGGGCCGAGAGCCTGCGCGGATCGACGTCGACGCGCACGGCGTACTTGGCGGCGCCAAACAGCTGCACCTGCGCGACGCCGCTGACCATCGAGATCCGCTGCCCGATCGTTTCGGCGTACTCGTTGACGGTGGAAAGCGGAAGCGTCGCGGATCGCAACGAGAGAAAGATGATCGGCTGATCGCCGGGATTCACCTTCTGGTAAGACGGCGGCGACGGCATCTGCGGCGGAAGCTGACGTCCTGCCCTGGCGATCATCGCCTGCACATCTTGCGCCGCGGCATCGATGTTCCGATTGAGATTGAACTGCAGGGTGATGTTCGTGCTGCCCTGCGAGCTCGTCGAGTTGATCGAGTCGAGGCCGGCGATGGTGGCAAACTGCTTTTCGAGCGGCAGCGCGACGGCCGAGGCTATTGTCTCCGGGCTCGCGCCGGGAAGACTGGCGCTCACCTGGATCGTGGGGAAGTCGACCGTCGGCAGATCGCTCACCGGCAGCAGCCGATAGGACATCACGCCGAAGACGGCGATGCCCAGCATGATGAGCGTCGTCGTAATCGGCCGCTTGATGAAGAGCTCGGCGAAATTCATGACGCCGTTTTTGCGCCGTTGTCTTCGCGGATGCTGATGCGACTGCCAGGCACCAGACGCAGATGGCCGTCGGTCACGACGGTGTCGCCGGCCGTGAGTCCATCCTTGATCACGCTCTCGGCGCCCGCGAGTCGCGCAACGGTGACGGGACGCAGCTCCACCGTCTTATCCGCCTTGACGACGAAGACGTAGGCACCGTCGGGACCCGTTTGGACTGCGATCGAGGGCACGACGATCGCGGCGGATTCGGTCGTCAGCCGGACCGTGACGTTGACGAATTGTCCGGGCCACAGCCATCGATCCTCGTTGGGAAATGTGCCCTTGATCTTGATGGTCCCGGTCGTTTGATCGACCGCGTTGTCGACGAATGTGATTCGGCCGATGGCGTGTGGACCGTCACCGCTGGCGGGGCGCGCCTCGACGCGGAGCGACCCCCGAGCCATGTAGCGCCGCAAATCCGACAACGACGCTTCGGGAAACGCGAACGAGACGTAGATCGGCGAAACCTGATTGATAGTGACAAGCGGCGTCTGATCGTTGGCGCGGACCAGGTTGCCGGCGTTCACCATGAGCGTGCCGGTTCGCCCGGCGATTGGTGCGCGAATCGTCGCGTACTGCAGTTGCACCTTCGCGTTCTCGACCGCCGCACCGTCGGCAGCGAGCGTGCCTTCGAGCGCCGCAACCGTGGCGCGCGCCGTATCGCGCTGCTCGCGCGCGACGATGCCTCGCTGCACCAGCTCCTCGTAGCGTTGCACGATCACTTTCGCGTTCGCGGCCTGTGCGGTGTCGCGCTCGAGATTCGCCGCCGCCTGCTGCAGCGCCGCTTCGAGGGGACGACGGTCCAGCGTGAAGAGTTCCTGCCCGGCCTGGACGTCGTCACCCTGCTGGAAATTGACGGAGGTAAGCTCGCCGGTTATCTGCGCGCGCACGGCCACCGTCGAGTAGGCTTCGGCGGTGCCGATGACGCTTACTTCAAGCGGCATTTCCTTACGCACCGCGGGCGCGACCAGCACCGGTACCGCAGGCGCCGAATTGTCCTGCTGGGTTTGGCGGGCTTGGCCTTCCGAGCACGCGACGGCGCCCAGGGTCGTAGACATGAGAAACGCGATACCGAGACGCCGGGCACAACGCATTGCGAGAGTCCTTGAGAATTCGTCGGCAGACTACCAGTCATTAAACTACAAGGAAGGACCCGCCGTTGTAACAGGATGTACGTCCGCCGTCCGGTGCTAGGCGGCTCTGGCAGCTAGGGTAAGCTGCTCTCGTCGATGCTCGCCGAAATCCGCTACATCCTGTATCTCATGACGTTCTTCGCGTGGGTCCCACTTGGAGCCATGGCGTTTGGCGCCCGCGGCTCGAGAAGACGTGTCAAAAGCCTGTCCGCTTTGACGGCGCTGTCCTTGCTGGCTTGCGTCTACGTCCTGTACATGGATTTCATCTGGTCGAAAAGAGTTATCGCGCCAATTCGGGTCGATTTGCTCTTGCTGATACCGCTTTCGTCGGGCCTTTATCTGGCGATGGGCGCCTGGGGCCTGAATGTCTGGCGAACGTCACACTCGAGGCTGATGCTCGTCTCCTCAGTCTTTTTGGTTCTGCCGGCTGCTTTCCTCTTTGTTGCGTTCTGGTACTCGATGTGGAGCTCGAACAAGACCGCCGCGAAAATCGATTCTATTCCTGCCCTCCTCTTCGACGCTCAGTTCAAGAACGCAGAGAATTTTGAAAGAACGTTCGGGGATATCAGCGGCACGCCGGTGGCGGGCCACTATCAATCCGAACCTGGAGCCTGGCCACTCGCGTCATCATCAATGCTCGAGGACATGTCTGGCTGTACTTCAACTGCGGCAACAGCGAGTGTGTGCACTCCGAAGCAACGATCGAGAGTGGCGCCACGACCTTGCCGCGCACAATCGCCCTCGACGGCCATGTTGGCACTCTTTACGACGGTGAAATTGCGCCAGTCGGTGACGGTCGTTTTACGCTTGCTCTTCAAACGTCACGAGACGGAGCGAAGCACCCTTACCTCACTCCCGTGACGTTCAGCAAAAGCCCTGTCGCATTTCGCGGAACCGATCAACGACCAGACAGTGTTAGGTACTGGGGAACATTTGCTCAATCCAGAGTGCATGGGAACGACGTCGAGCCCATTCAGCTCTGGCTGTGGCAGCAGGACTCTCGATTCATTGCGTTTTACATCCGACAGAACTTCGACTGTGGAAAGCCGCACTCCTTCATCTCGCCGAGGTTCCTCGAAGGAGAAATGAAGGATGACGCGCTGGCGCTTTTCAATCCGGATTCGATCGAGAGCCTCGTGATGACCCGGATGACGGAACGTGAGCTGACCGGGTCCGTTCTGTATAACGGGACGACGCTCGAGGATCTCACCTTGCATCCCAGGACCGTGTTTGCGAGCGATCGCTTCGAGGTCGCTCCACTTGCAGATTTTCAGCAGACTCGGACGTGGCTGCAAACGGTTTCTCTGGGCTACATGTTCACCTGGAACGCCGAGTGCGCCGTCTTTTGATGTCCCGATAGCGGCACACCGATCTGGTCGAAGTTGTGGCGCGCGCGCGGGCGACGGCGCACCTCCTCCGGCGTGCCTTCCATGACTCGCGCAATCTGAAGGTTCAGCGTCCGCCAGGGCAAGCAACTTCGATGCGGCAGTGTTAACGCCTGCTCTCAAATCTGCGACATAGTGCATGAAAGAGGATACGGCGATGTTGCCGCACCGAGTTACTTCACCGGACGATGCACGAATGTCCTGGCGGGCCGGGAACAAGCCGTAGACGTCCTACGTCTGAAGTTCTGGGCGGTCTACGACTACGGCGCAAGACGCGCGACGACCTCGGACGCATCGTCAATCCGCCTTTTTCGATCGCACACACGACGTGGTATGGAAAACGTATGAGTCTCGGGCGAACCTTCACACTGATTGCCCTCAGCGGCGGGCTCGCGCTGGCGCTGCAGACGGCGGCCGCGGCACAGACGTCGTCCACCGTCGCGGGGCGTGTCCTCGATGAAAGCGGCGGCGTGTTGCCCGGTGTGACCGTCTCGGCGAGGCAGACGAATACAAGATTCGAGCGCACGACAACGTCGGACAACGAGGGACGGTACACGCTCGCGACCTTGCCGCCAGGTCCCTATGAGCTTCGCGCCGAGCTTTCCGGATTCCGGCCGCTGTTGCGGAGCGGCCTCACGCTGACTATTGCGCAGACGCTGGCCGTTGACCTGACGATGACCGTCGGCGGAGTGGCAGAGGCGATCACGGTGGTCGGGGACGCGTCGCTCGTCAACACCAGGACCGGCGAGCTCAGTTACCTCGTCGACGAACGGGCCATCCAGGAATTGCCGCTGAACGGGCGCAACTACACCGACCTCGCCTTGCTGCAGCCGAGTGTGGTCGCGTATCCCCACCGCGATGGCGGCTCCGTCGTCGCGCACGGTCTCGGGTTGAGCGTCAACGGCCAGGATCCGCGGTCGAACGTGTACCTGCTCGACGGGACGCTTCTCAACGACATGACCAACGGGCCGGCGGGGAGCGCCGCTGGCACGGCACTCGGGATGGAGACCGTGCAGGAGTTCCGAGTGGAGACCAATGCCTACAGCGCGGAGTTCGGCCGCATGAGCGGCGGGCAGATCAACGTGCTCACGAAAGCGGGCAGCAACAACCTCCGCGGCAGCGCGTACGAATTCCATCGCAGCGACGCGCTCGACGCGAAGAACTATTTCGATGTGGCCGGCAAGCCGCCGTTCACCCGCAATCAGTTCGGCGGCGCGGCCGGAGGGCCGCTGCGGCGAAATCGCCTCTTCTTCTTCGCCGGCTACGAAGCGCTCCGCGAAAACCTTGGCCGTACGATCACGTCGACGGTGCCCGATGACAACGCCCGGATCGGCCTGCTCCCCGACCCGGCAAACACCGCCACGTTCCTCAACGTCGGAGTCAATCCCGACGTTGCACCGTATCTCGCCGAGTATCCTCGCGCCAACGGCCGCGCGCTGGGTGATGGCACCGCGCTCTACAGCTTCCAGTTCGATCAGCAGCTCGATCAGCAGTTCGGCCAGGGGCGCATCGATTACAACGTCGGGCCCGGAAGTCAGGTGTTTGGCCGCTATACCATCGACGATGCCCAGCAGTACCTGCCGACTGACTATCCGCAGTTCCCGCGCTATTTCGTGTCACGCAACCAGTTTTTCACCGGCGAGTACAAGCAGGCGATCAGCGATCGCACGCTCGCCACGTACCGCGTTGGGTACAGCCGCACGCGGGTGGGACAGCAGGTCGAAGCCAACACCGGTAGACCGCTCCAGCCGTTCGTGCCGGGGCGAGCGCTCGTCGGGAACATCGACGTCGGCGGTCTCAATCGGTTCGGGACGCAAAGCTCGGTCGACGTTCGATTTCTTCAGCAGGTTCTCAGTCTGCAGGGCGGCCTCGCCAGATCGCATGGCCGTCACCTGCTCGGCGCGGGCGGCCTCGCCGAGCGCTACCTGCAGGCGATGGTGAATCCCACCTTCAGCCTCGGCACCTACTCGTTCGCCAACTTACGCGCGTTTCTCGAGAACCGCGCCACCAGCTTCATCGGCCTCACCCCGCAAGGCCAGTTGGATCGGTATTGGCGCTTCTGGCTGCTCGGCGGCTACGTGCAGGACGAGTTCACGGCGACCGATCGCCTGACGTTGAACGCGGGGCTTCGGTACGAGGTGATGACCTTGCCTCG
>DASPWV010000061.1:0-5122 GCA_035637635.1 Vicinamibacterales bacterium
CGTTCGAGGTTCAACGAGACATCCCACGGCCCGATCAAAGTCCCGTTGACAGCGACCGCGCTGTTGCCAGTGCCTTGCAGAATCGACTGGACCTGCAAAGCCGCACGGTCGATCGCGAAGATGCAGACCACCAGGTGTCGTTCGCCCGCAATCAACTGCTCCCGCAGGTGGACGTCAATTTCGCGCTCACACGGCGGGAAACATCCGACACGTTCGCGCGCAGCTTTGGCGTCGACGGCTTTCAATTCGCGACCTTTTTCACGATTGCGATGCCTGTCGATCGCACGGCGCAACGTATCGAGTACCAGAACGCTCTGATCGATCGCGACCGGCGGCAGCGCGAGGTCACCACCGTCGAACGACAGATCGTGGCCGACGTGAGGCGAACGGTTCGTGAGCGAGACCGGCTGCTTCGCGGATTGACCGCAGCCGAAACGAGCGTCGAGGTCGCGCGGAAGGAAGTCGAGGTCGCCGAGCTTCGCTACCAGAGAGGTCTGTCGAACAATCTCGACGTCGTTGCCGCCGAGACGAGCTTGCTGATGGCGGAAAGCCGCAGGATTCAGGCGCTGGCAGACTCGGCGGTGGCCGTTCTGCGGCTGCGCGCAGTGCTCGGGGTTCTCAACCCTCGGAGCGATATCGCTGCACCATCGTCGCCGCTGCCTTTTGTTTCCACCCAACCGTGAAGACATCTGCCCTCGCACGAGGCCGCATGGGAAAACGCTCGGCACTCGTGGCCGCGTTGCTCGTGCTGTTGGTCGTGTCAGGCACCGCATTCTGGCGACGCGGCAATCCTGACCCGTCGCTTGTCGCCGTGGTTCGGCGTGGCCCGCTGACCGCGACTCTCACGACGAACGGGACGCTCAGGCCCATCCAATCCATCACCTACCGATCGCCGGTGGCCGGACGCGAACTGGAAATCAGCGAACTGGCGCCCGAAGGGACGCGCGTCAATCAAGGGGATCTGCTCGTCCGGCTCGACACAACGGAGCTCGAGCGCGACGTCGAGCGAGTCCAGCAGGAGCTACGCCAGCAGCAGATAGATCTGCAGATTGCCGAGGGCGAGTGGCAGGAGGCCGAGAGCTCCGTCCGATCAGTCTCTGAGGGAGAAGGCGCGCTCACGGTTGAAGAAACGCGCACACGCCTGCAAATCGCGCAAAAGCGCGTCGATCGCCTTCGACAGGAATACGAGCAGTTGAAGCCGCTGATGGACAAAGGCTTCATTACGCGCGATGAGCTCGCGAAGACCGGCGAGCAACTCGAGCAGGCCGAAGAGGAGCTTGGCCTCGCGCGGAAACGCGCCGACGTCGTCGTCCAGATGACGCATCCGCGCGACCAGCAGCGTGCCTCGCTGCAGGTTGTGCAAAAGCAAGCGCAAGTCGGCCACGCGCGCGCGCGGCTGCAAGAAACAGAGACGCGGCTGAAACTGCTGCAGCAGCTCATCGAAGGCTGCCGCCTCTTCGCACGTCATGCGGGCCTGGTTGTATACGACGAGTACCTCAATGCATTTCCGCGCCGGAAGATCCGAGTTGGCGATCGCGTGACCAACAGCCAGGGACTCGTCACGATTCCGGAGATCAACCGAATGATGGTCGAGAGCTCGGTCGGCGAGGCCGAAGTGCACCGCGTTCGCGCAGGTCAGACGGCGGTCGTCCGCCTCGAGGCATTTCCAGATCTGCGATTGAACGGCAGAGTCGTCCGTGTCGGCACGCTCGCAGGCGCATCGGCGGGCCGGCCACTCGACGACAAGCGTTTCGATCTGATCGTCGAGCTCGAGCCGGCAACGGCCGATCTGCGGCCTGAGATGACCGCGCGCGTCGACATTCTCGTGGGCGCAAGAAACGACGTTCTCCGGGTCCCGCTCAACGCCATCTTCGAGGAGCAAAATGGCTTCGTCGTTCACGTTGTTGGACGCTCGCATGTCGAAATGAGATCCGTTGATCTCGGCGAATCCAGCACGGAGGAGGTCGAAGTCGTCGCCGGTGTTCATGAGAACGAGCGTGTCATGCTGGTAGACCCGCGCATGGCCGCGGCTTCCGTGGCTCTCCCCAAGGGCACGGAACAACGCGAGAGCGGCAATGTTCTCCAGCCTCGCTGAGCTCCGCGAATTCCTGCGGATCGCGACCGAGGCGCTCGGCCGCTACAAGCTGCGCACATCGTTGAGTGTGTTAGGGGTCGTCCTCGGCGTGGCGGCTGTGATCGCGATGATGTCGGTCAGCGAGGGCGCTCGCCGCGAAGCGCTTGCGCAGGTTGAAGCCTTGGGGCTGGACAATCTGGTCGCGCGCAGCAACGGATCGAGCACGTTGCCCGCTTCCTGGCACGGCCTTGTCGCCGGGGACAGTGCTAAAGTCCAGTCGTTTGTGCCGTTCGTGCGCGCGAGCTCGCCTCTCATCAATCGCTCGATCAAGGTATCACGTGCAGACAGGTGGCAAGTCGCGCGTGTTCTCGGCGTCCGTCCGGCGTTTGCGAATATCCTCGGGCTCTCGATGGATCGAGGGAGATTCCTTTCGGCAGTTGACGAACTCACGATCGCGCCGGTGTGCGTGCTCGGGTCGGCTATCGCTCGCGAGCTGTTTGCGTATCGCAATCCGATGGGCGAGCGCATCCGTCTCGATCAGAGTTACTACGAGGTGGTCGGCGTCCTCCGCGAACAAGGTACGGAGCGTCGAGCGGGGGCTGCGCTGGCGTGGCACGATGCGAATCAGGCAGTATTTGTTCCGTTCAGCACATTGTCTGGGCGAACGCTCGCTATCACGCCCGATCAGCCTGCCGACGAAATCTGGGTGCAGATCGGCAACAGCACGCGCTCAGAGGATCTGGCGAGAATCCTGGAACAGACGCTCGTCCGCTTGCATCACGATCATGAGTTCACCGTCGTCGTGCCACGCGAGCTCCTTGCGCAGCGCTATCGGACGCAGCACACCTTCAGCATCGTCGTCGGAAGCGTCGCGCTGCTGGCGCTGATTGTCGGCGGCATCGGCATCATGAACATCATGCTGACGTCTGTCGTCGAGCGCACGCAGGAGATCGGTGTGCGCCGGACGGTGGGCGCGACGAGGCGCGACGTGACGATTCAGTTCCTGGTGGAAACGCTCCTGATGACGGTCGGTGGCGGCGTCGCTGGAATCGTGATTGGCGCGCTGACCGCGATGGGTATTACGACCTTCGCCGGTTGGAACACGCACGTCTCGATCCTGGCGGTTGCTGTGGGCTTTTCGCTCTCGTTTATCGTCGGTGTGGCGTTCGGCCTGTATCCGGCGATGAAGGCGGCCGCATTGCAGCCCATTGACGCGCTGCGTTACGAGTAGCGCTACTCCTCGCAGAGCGCGATCATCGGATCGAGCCGTGCGGCGCGGCGCGCAGGCCGCCAGCATGCAATCGCGGCGACGGTCATGAAGACGGGATGCGGCAAGCGAGGCCGGGAGGCGCGATCGCGACGCGCTCGCCGGCGGAATGGTGAGCGTTCGAAAACGAACAGGGGTCAGTCGACGTCGCTCGTTACAGGCTCGAGCTCGTCGGCTGCGTCGTTGCCCGGCACCTCCGCTGGCTGACCCGGCGCGAGACGCTTGCGCCTGGGCCGGATGTCGTACCGCTTGATCATCTCGTTGAGCGTCGTGGGCTTGATCCGCAGCAGCTCGGCGGCGCGCTTCTGAATCCCGCCGGCCGCTTCGAGCGCAGACTCAATCCATTGCCGCTCGTACGCCGCGGTCACTTCCTTCAGCGATACACCCTCCACCGGCATGACGATGTGCGGCGCCTGGAACGAAGGAGACCGGCGGAGATGATCCGGAATGAGCTCTGGGCCGATGCGCATGCCCGCACTCAAGACGACCGCGCGTTCGATCACATTCTCGAGCTCGCGAACGTTGCCAGGCCAGTCGTAGTCCATCAGGAGATCCAGCGCTTCGGGCGCGAGCTCCAGATTCGGCCGCGCGTTCTCCTGCCCGTACTTCTCGAGGAAGTGTTGGACGAGCAGCGGAATGTCTTCTTTGCGTTCGCGAAGAGCAGGCAGATCGACCGCGATGACGTGCAGACGGTAGTACAGATCTTCCCTGAAGCGGCCGTCTTCCATTTCGTGCTTCAGATCGACATTGGTGGCGGCAATGATGCGCACGTCTACTTTGATCGTTTCCATGCCGCCGAGCCGCATGAACTCGCGCTCCTGCATCACCCGGAGCAGCTTGGCCTGAGTCTCGAGCGGAATGTTGCCGATCTCGTCGAAAAAGATGCTGCCCTTGTCGGCAAGATCGAACAGCCCCTTTTTGGGATAAACCGCGCCGGTAAAAGCGCCTTTGACATGACCGAAGAGCGTCGACTCGAGCAAGTCAGGCGGCAGGTTACCGGAGTTGACGGTGACGAAGGTCTTGTCGGCGCGCGCTGAGTTGCTGTGAATGGCGCGGGCGACGAGCTCTTTGCCTGTTCCGCTCTCGCCCATGATGAGGATCGTCGATCGGCTTGGCGCCGCCTGGATGATCAGGTCGAACACCTGCTTCATGCGTGGGCTCTTGCCGATGATGCCCGAAAAGCGGTGATACCGCGCCTGGAGGTTCTGTTTGAGCGCGACGTTTTCAGCGACGAGGCGCCGGCGCTCGACCGCGTTCCGGAGAACGCCGAGCACCTCGTCGTTCTTGAACGGTTTCGTAATGTAGTCGAACGCGCCCTTCTTCATCGCGGAGATCGCGTTCTCCATCGACGCGTACGCCGTGATCATGATGACGGGCAGCTCGTCGTCCTGCTTGTGCAGCTCTTGGAGCACATGCAGTCCGTCGATACCGGGCATCATGACGTCGACGATGACGGCGTCGAATGGCAGCGATCGAGCGAGATCCAGCCCCTCGCCTCCGCTCGAGGCAAGGCGGACGGTATACCCCTCGCGAGTAAGGAGGGTTTCGAGAATCTCCCGCATGATTTCCTCGTCGTCGATGACGAGGATGGAAGCGTTCGGTCGCATTGGTTGTGGATTAATACTGCTGTAGCAACTCTAAACTACACTTTGAACTGGGAACTGGGAACTGGGATGACGCTCACTCTCTCCATATTAAAGGCTGGCAGTCCGCGCCGCAGGGCGCTCGCCGGCGTCGGCTGCCGCGAACCGCAGGACGAAGCGCGTGCCCTGCCCCGGCGC
>DASPWV010000062.1:0-6034 GCA_035637635.1 Vicinamibacterales bacterium
CAGATCACGTTCCGATCCGATGGCGAGATGGCGACGGCTCCGCACGATGCGCCGTTCTCCTCGTCGAAGATCGGCTCAATGGTGGCGCCGAAGTTCGTCGAACGCCACACGCCGCCTTGGGCCGTGCAGACATAAAACAGGTTGGGCTGACCTGGAACGCCAACCACTTGCCATGCGCGCCCTGCTGGCGCGTTTGGTCCGATCAGCCTGAATCGCAGCGAGTCGAGTAGCCGCGCGTCGACTGGATTTCCGCCGCGCGGCGCTTGCGCGAAGAGGGTTCCGCACATGATCGCGGCGATGAGTGCGAGCGCGAGGTGCCATATGCGCGCCATCGTCATCTCCCATCAGAACTCGAGCCGCAGTCCCACCTGGAGACGACGTGGTCCCGAAAAGTCTCCGCTCGTCGGACTTCCGGTCTGTCGCGTCGCGACACCCCAACCGGCGGGATCGAGAATCGAGAGGCTCGGATCCGAGAACATCACGGAGTTGAACACATTGAAGAAATCGGCAGACACGCTCATCTTCGTCCGTCCCACCGCGAGCGACTTGCCGATCGACAGATCCACGTTCCAGATCGGAAAGCCGCGCACCGCCCCTCGATTGGTGCGATTGTCCACTCCGATCAGCACGTGGCGGAAGTTGCGGAACACCTCTTCGGGATTCTCGAAGAGATTCACGCCCGTGCCGCCGGTGGCCGGATTGCCGGACGAGGCCACGCCGCCGGAGCCTGGCACGTCGTAATGCTTTCCGCCGTTGTAGGTTTGCTCATCGATCAAGGGAGCGGTCTCGTTGCCGCCGAAGCCGAAGTTCTGTCCGCCGTCGCCAACCGCAATTGGCAAGCCGCTATAGGCAAGACCGATGAACGACACGTACCAGCCGCCAAGCAGCGGATTGGATCGTGCGAACGGTAATTCGTACGTGCCGTACACCGTCAGCGAGTGACGCCGGTCGCTCAGCGCATCACCGTAGTCGTAGTCCCAATTGAACGAGTCGGTGATGCGCCCACCGCCGCTGTCCTGCGGAAGACCGCCCTGGTCCTTGAAATGCGACCACGTGTACGTCGCGTTGAACGTGAGGCCGTGCGTCGGCCGCTTGGCCACGCTGAAAAAGACGGCGTTGTAATCCGATCGACCACCGAAGGTGAGGTAGTCGAACCGCTGGAACTGCAGATTCGTGATTGGCTGCAGGCCGCGCGCCATCAAACGCGGATCGATCTGGTTCGAGAAGAGGGTGCCGACCTGACCGGATACGAAGTTTGCCGTTGCTGCGCTGGCGAGCGTCGCGGTGCCGCCGTTCCCGAGATTGTTCTCGAACCACGGCTGTGGCGTGACGCGAGTGGCCGCAACGCCCGATCGCAGCTCGCCGGCTACGGCGTTGAAGGCGTCCGCAAACGTCTGCCTGGATTGACCGCTCATGTCGGTAATGAAATAGGGGACCGGGTTGATGTTGAGCGACGCGGGCAGATTGCGCCCGTGCCGCCCAATCCAGCCGACTTCGACGATCATGCTGCCCGGCACCTCGCGCTGAACCGATGCGGTGAAATTATGCGAGTGTCCGATGCTGTACTCCGGATCGAATGCACGTCCGGTGAGGATCGGATAACCGATGCCCGCGTTGGGATTGCGGGGCGTCGGAACGAATGGGAACGTGAGCTGGGGTGGAATCGTCAGCTGCGGGATCGGGCCATCGACGCCGACGCGGTAAAAGTCGCCGTTCGCGTTGCGCGGACCCTGGATCGTGATCGTCTGCGCGAAGTTCTCGTTGCCCGTCATCGGCGTTTCCACCGGTCGACCAATGCTGAGACGATCGAAGGTCAGGCTATATCCACCGCGGATCACGCTGCGTCGGCTACCGAACACGCGGCCGATCAATCCGCTGTCGGCCTGTGGCTGCCACGTCGCCGCAACGCGCGGAGACGGCTTCCTCTGTGTCGGGTAGATGTTGTCGTCAGCGCTGCTGAGCGGCGCGAACCCGACGAGCGGGTTGTACGCCTGCCCGCGCCGCGCCGCTTCGGCTTTCGCATCGATGAACTCCTTCGGTTTCAGCGGCTGTCCGGTCGACATGTCGATGACAAATGCCTGCCGATCGGCGATGTCATGCGCCGGTGTTTCGATGACGAAGTTCAACCCGTAGTTGAGCGTGAACGCGTCGCCCAGTCGCCAGGTATCGGACGCATACAGCTCGTTGTGCCACGCGTAGACGTCGTTTTCGAGTGGCGTGCCGATCGGCAGCGCGTTGCCATGTGTATCGCGGGCCAGGAACCCCGAATAGTTGTCGAGCATTCCGAGCATCGCCGCATACAAGTTGTCCCAGCGGGCCACGTCGGCCGAGCGCAGGCAGTTGGTCTGCGTTCCGACGCACGTTGGCGGCCGGTTCAAGGGCGAAGGTGTCAAGAATGTCCCGGAACCAATGAGCGCGAACGGCGTCGTGAGCAGACCCGATTTGTCGTTGCGGCGATGCTTGAAGTTGACGCGTAGCATGGTCACGCCGCTTTGCACGGTGTGAGTTCCCTTCGTCCACGTCAGCGTGTCGGCCCATTGCCAGACCCGCGAGCGCGAGAACTGCGGTCCGAGCCCGGTCGGATCGCCTGGTTCGCCAAGCAGCGCACCGGCGAAATCGATCGGTGCGCCGGCGGCAGGCACTTGAATGCGTGGCAGCGCGCGCGCGAGCGGCACGCCTGTCTGTGCCCATCCCATTCGCGCTTCATTGAACATCGTCGTGCGCAGCTGACCACTCAGCACGACCGCCACGTTGCGTGGATCGGAAGGAGAGCTCGAGAGCGGCAGGAACGCCTGACCCTTCGTGATCGCGGGGTCGAACTCGACTTTCGCGGTGTTGCCGACGCGCTCGCGCTGCCACAACAGAGAGCCGTACAGCCGCCAATTGGTCGACAGATTGTGATCCACCCGCGTGAGCGACAGGTCGTTGTTCTGTGATGTGTCATCGGGACCGCGAAACCCAACCGTGTTGAGACCGTCGCCATCGGACGGCGAGTTCCCCAGCGGGTAATGCTCCATGAGCTCGCGAATCACAGGGCTCATGCCGATGCCACGCGCGTCGCACGCGTTGGCGTTGGCCGGTCCACAGAGCGTTGACGTTCGGATGTCGTAGCTGACGATGTTGCCGGCGCCGTCGCGGAAGCGGAGGATGCCCTGACGAAATGAATCGGTGGGCACGAGCCTGACGACATCTGTCGACTGCGGAAAGCGGCGTCCTTCGTAGAAGCCGAAAAAGAACGTCTTGTTGCGCAGGATCGGACCGCCAAGACGCGCGCCACCGCGATTGTCGCGGAGCGGAGGCGGTGGCTGGCCCAGTCGGTTACGTGTCCACGTGTTCGCCTGCAGGCTGTCGTTCTGATGGTACCAATACGCGGCGCCATTCAACCGGTTCGAGCCGCGGCGCGTCGCGAAGGTGAACTGCCCACCCCCTGAACGCCCGAAGCTCGCGTTCGCGTTTGTGGACGTCGCACGAAACTCCTCGATCGCATCGATGGGCACCATCATGCCCGGCCCTATCTGACCGGTGATTCCGCCCATTTCGGGCTCGGAGATGTCGACGCCGTCGAGCGTGAACACGTTCTGATCGGATCGCGCGCCCGCCACGCCGCCGCCCCGAGACGTCGAGGCGCCAAACAGCGGCTGCGCACCGACCTGGAGGTAGAGCAATTCCGAGGCGCGACGTTGGACAGTGGGCAGGCGCACCATCGCTTCGCCTCCGACGACGTTGCCGACCGAGGCGTCGAGCGTTTGGAGATCCATGCGCGCTTCGCCTTTGACCTCCACTGTCTCGGCGAGCTGGCCCAAGCCCAAGGTGGCGTTGGCCAGGACCGACTTGGCCACCTCCACTTTGACCGTCATCACCGTTGTGCGGAATCCGCTCAGGCTCACGGTGATTCGATAGTCGCCGGGGCGCAGGTTCGGCAAGGTGAACTGGCCAGTCTCGCTTGACAACACGTTCACAGTCGTATTGGTGGCGAGATCGACCGCTTCGATGGTCGCACCTGGCAGGCGAGCGCCGCTCTGATCGGAGACGGTCCCGACCACCGTGCCGGTCGTCGCCGTTTGCGCCGATGCGAGGGACGCGGTGACGAAGGCCGTGAAGAGGACAAGACAGACTGGAAGGGAACGTCGCATGTCGCCTCCTGTCTCGGCTCGAAAAGTAACCGGTGCGGCGGTTGGTGCCGATCGATTAATTGGGGTGCATTCTACTCCTAGAGATCAGGCAGGGCTGCTGCGCCGCAAACATGTCCGCAACATCCTGCGCGTCATGGAGCAGTTCCAACGCGCTGCTGGTGCTGCCGGCCGGCGGCAACCGTAGTAATCTTGGCGGACACCGCGTGCGCGCAGTCGCCGTTGTACTGTTCCTTCTCGCCTCGCCACTCAACGCGTTCGCGCAATCATCGCCGGCGCGATTCGAGGCGGGGGCCCATCTCGCGTCAGCCGCGTCGGGTGAATTCAACGCCACCGACGTCGGTGTCGGAGGACGACTTGCCTGGTTTCCCTGGCGGGCGTTCGGCGTTGAGGCGGAGTTCACCTCCTACCCGCGGCGTTTTCCGGACCCGCCGGCGTTCAGCCGGTCACGATTCGAGGGACTGTTTGGCCTCACGCTTGGGCCAGCCTTCGAGCATGCGCGGGCGTATGCGCGAGTGCGCCCCGGGTTTGTGACCTTTCACGAAGCGCCGGGCCCGATCGTCTGCATCCTGATTTATCCTCCTCCGCTCCAGTGCGTCCTCGCTGCGGGGCAGACGCTCTTTGCGCTCGATCTCGGAGGTGGAGTCGAGATCTTTCCGACGCGTCGGACGTACGTGCGCGTTGATGCCGGCGATCGGCTTCTGAGATACACAGGTCCAGTGCTGAGCAGTGACCGTCGTGCACGCGCCGGTTCGTTCTTCGGCCACGATTTTCGATTCGCCGCGGGCGGTGGCGTTCGCTTTTGAAATGCGTTGATCGGCGCCGAGGCATTCATTCGAGTAAGGCGAGGTCCGCTTCGGAAGATGAACTAACGGCCTAGCGTGGCAGCGTCTTTGTCAGGAAACAGATCGCGCCCGCGCAACAGTTCGGCTGCGTTCTTCGCGCCGCCGACGAAAGGAATCATGTCAAGGGCTGTGTGGACAACGCCGCGGATGACGCCTTTGCGGCGCATGGCCGACCCGAGCGTCACGACCGCAAGAACGCCGCCCAGATACGGCACGGAGCGAGCGATCTTGCGCAACAAGCGTCGTTGTCCGTACCGAATGGTGCGATGGATGATCATATGAATTGTTAGAGCAAGGACCATTCCGTTGCGTGAGTCTAGCGACTCGACCGTTTGTTCACTGGAATTCGTCATGCCTGACTGGCACGAAACGGCCTGATGCAAGACCTGTGATACGGCCTTCGACTGCTCCGCCGTCAGCCGGGCTTCGCCGCCGTCGCGATTCTCACGATGGCGCTCGGCATCGGGGCGACAACGCTGCTGTTCAGCGTGGCGTACGGCGTGCTGCTGAAGCCCCTGCCGTGGTCTGACGCCACCCAACTCGTGCGCGTCACGGAAACGCGCGAGGGCCGCACGGGTCGCGTCCTCGGGACGGTGTCGAACGGCACCTTCCTCGCGTGGCGCTGGCTGGCGTACGACTGCTGTCGGCATTTCTGTACGGCATCAGCCCGCACGACGGGCCGACGTTCGTTGCCGTCCCGATCGTGATTGTCGCAATCGCCGCCATCGCGTGCCTCGTCCCGGCGCGCCGCGCCGCCAAGGTGGATCCGCTCACAGCGCTCCGGGCGCGATGACACACACCGACTGTCAGTCGCTGATCGTGATGACACACAGCGGTTTCAGATCATGTCGAGCAACAAATCTCTCGAACGCACGTATCGGCGCGCTACGTTGGCGCCCATGTTGTGCGGGAGGTCTTCACGCGATTCACGGCTGCAGCGGCACGACCGCAATCTGCTTCGCCTCGCGACCGGCGTTAGTCAGGATCCAGTTGATGACGGCCTGTCGGTCGGTTCGGTACGCGAAATCGGTCCCCGCACACACGTTCGACGAGAGGCCG
>DASPWV010000063.1:0-3663 GCA_035637635.1 Vicinamibacterales bacterium
AGGCGGCGCAGGAAGGGCGCAAGGTCGACGTGATGCGATTTCCGTGGCCCGCGTCAGGTCGCGCCATAGCGATCGATCGTGTCGACGGCATGACGAAGCTGTTGATCGATCCCGCCAGCGAACGTGTGCTGGGGATGGGCATCGTCGGATCCGGCGCGGGCGAGCTCATCGCCGAGGGGGTGCTCGCCATCGAAATGGGCGCGACGGCGTCGGACGTGAAGCTGTCGATTCACCCGCATCCGACGTTGTCGGAGACGATCATGGAGTCGGCGGAGATGTTCTTCGGAACTGCCACGCACGTCTACAAGCCGAAACGCACACGGAAATAGAAATTCCTGTACGAGAACCGTGCCACCCGATTCGAGACTCATTTCGACGGGCTGCAGGCTGCTCTCCCGGAATCGGTGAACCTCTGCCCGGCCATGGGAATGAACTCCCAGGCGTAGTGTCCCTTGCTCAGGGTGAACTTGAGCACGCCGTACGTGGTGTTGTCGTGGGCTTCGCTGTTCGGAGCAATCTTCTTGAACTTGTAGACTCCGGCGCCTCCCGTTCCGACCAGAAAGACACGAATGCCACGCTCGGGATCAGGCTTGCCGTTCTTATCCATGGGCGCAAAGCGTTCGTATACGTGATCGTGGCTGTTGACCACGACGTCGGCGCCTGCCTCAGACAGAATATTCCACGCCTCCTTCATCTCGGGCGTGCCGCCGTGAGGACCGGAGCTGAAGAGCGGCATGTGCCAGTAAGCGAGCACACAGTCGGTTGGATGTGAAGCGAGATCGTCACGCAGCCAGACAGCCTGGGGTGATGTGACAGTGATCGCCGCGGTGCCGTTCAGCGCGATGATGTGCCATGCGCCGAGATCGTAGCTGTAATAGCCGCGGCCGGAGGGGCCTGCGTTTTCGCCGAAATACTCGAAATAGTCTCGGCCGCGATTCGGGATCAGATCGTGGTTGCCGAGAGTCGGCCGCGTCCGGCTTTTGTGTCGTCCCCATGTCGGGTCGTAACAATCCTTGAGGTATTTCGCGCTGCTGTTTGGATACGCATGGTCCCCCAGCGTGAAGATGGTGCCTTCGATTTTGTCGAGAAGTGCGGCTGTGGCGCGCGCACCACCGAGCATTTCGCAGTTCGCGATGTCGCCGGCCCCGACCAGCACGACGCTGTCCGCGTCGCTCTGCGATTGAGCCGCCTGGTCGGGGCGTCCACACACCATAATCAGGACGAACACGAATGTGCCCACAGCCGTCTTCCCCACGCAGAATCTTCCTTTCCGGTTGAGTGCGCCTGGCAACTTACGCGCCACTACTGCCGATCAGACCACGATCCTATCGCCAGTCGGATCTAATCCCGATTGAACCGCTGACAGAAAGCCGAAGCGTGTCCACATCACATCGAACATCACCACATCATCAAATCGCCACGTGTTCGACTGTTTCGACCCGTCCCAAGGCGGACGCCGCTTCCCGAGATCGGACGGCGACCACCATCGACGTTGCGTAAAATCAGGCGGTTTTTCAACGTCCCCGCTACTTGCCGCGTTTTCGCGGACGGCACGCGCCTTGCCCTGCATTGATTGATGACTGTTTTCCAGGATTTGCGTCTTGCGCTGCGGTTGCTGCGATCGCGGCCCGGGTTTGCCACGGTGGCCATTCTTACCCTTGCGCTGGGCCTTGGCGCGAACACGGCGATTTTCAGCGTGGTCTACGCCGTTCTCCTGCAGCCGCTGTCGTACCGCGAGCCCGATCGTCTGGTCTTCGTCTGGAGCACCGCGCGCGAGCGGCCAATTAAAAACCTCACGCCGGGGCGGCTGGTGGACTTTCGCGAGCGCGCAAGGAGCTTCGACGGCGTCGCCGGGATCTCGCACATCCCGCTGAATCTCACTGGACGAGCGACGCCCGAACGGTTGAACGGCGCCAGCGTGTCCTCGAACTTCTTCGAGGTTCTGGGTACGCCAGCGCTGCTCGGACGGACGTTCGATCCCGGCGGAAACTCCCAATCAACGGTCGTTTTGAGCCATCGTCTCTGGCAGAACACGTTCGGTGCGGACAGCAGAATCATCGGCACGCCCATCACGCTCAACGGCAAGCCGCATACGGTGATCGGCGTGATGCCGCCGTCGTTCGTGTGGCCGACCGTTGCCGTGCGCCCGGTGCCCGGTAATGGTCCTGAGCTGTGGGTTCCGGCGACGCGTCACGAGATTCCTGACACGCCGATCGATCGCGACGTCGATTTGCGGCTCGATCGGACGACCGGCTATTTGCGCGCGGTAGCGCGGCTCCGACCGGGGGTCGCTCGCGACGCCGCCGATACGGAGATCAAAACCATTGCTGCGGCGCTTCGCACCGAGCATCCGGACACCGACGCCGAGCAGGGCGGTACCGTCGTGTCCGTGCGAGATCACCTGCTCGGGCCGCCGAGTCGTCCGCTCTTTCTGATGCTCGGCGCGGCAGGCTTCGTGCTCGCCATAGCGTGCGCGAACGTCGCGAATCTGCTGATGGGTCTCGCCGCCACACGCCGGCGAGAATTCGAAGTCCGTCTGGCGCTCGGCGCAGGCCGCCGGCGGCTCCTGCAGCAGTTGCTGGTCGAAAGTCTTGTCCTGTCGGTGTCTGGCGCGCTCGTCGGCGCGCTCGTCGCGTGGTGGGCGCTCGATGTCCTCATCGCGGCGGTGCCGCAAGGCGTGTTGCGACTCGATCAGACGTCGCTCAGTCCCATCGTGATGCTGTTTTCCGTCGTGCTGGCGACGCTCACCGCCGTGATCTTCGGAATCGTTCCCGCGATGCACGCGTGGAGGCTCGACGCCGGGAGCGGGTTGCGTGATGACAGCCGGACGGTCGGCGCGCGAACAGGAAGACGTACACGCTCGTTGATCGTCGCCGCGGAGATTGCGGTGGCAATCGTCCTGACTGTAGGCGCGGCGCTCCTGGTTCGCAGCTTCATCGCGCTGCAGAAGGTAGACGTCGGTCTGGCGACGGATCGTCTCCTCACGTTCGACCTGTTTCTCACGGGCGAGCGCGCCCAGTACCAGGCACGGCAAGTCGAGTTTTACGAGCAGGTCCTGCAGCGTGTGCGCGCTCTGCCGGGTGTCGCCGCGGCGGGCATGGCGGTCACGTTGCCAATTGGTGGCGACGATTTCGGAGCGCCCGTCACGATTGCTGACAGGCCGCTGCCGCCCGAGGGGCAGGAGCCTTCTGCCGGATTTCAAACCGTCAGCCCAGGCTACTTCGACGCGGCTGGAATGACGCTGGTTGCCGGCCGCGATCTGGCTCTCACCGACACACGCGATCGCCAGCTCGTTGCGGTCGTCAATGAAGCCTTCGCCGCCGCGCATTGGCCGGGAGAGTCGCCGCTCGGCAAGCGATTCCGAGTGGGTCGAGACATTTCGCGGCCCTCAATCGAAGTCGTCGGGGTGGTGAAAAACATGCGGCACTTCGGGCCGGCTCTTCCCCCGCGCGCGGAGTTCTATCAGCCGTACACGCAGAATTCATTTCCGTTCATGTCGGTGATGGTGCGCACGTACGGAGATCCGGGCGCCCTTGCGTCCACGGTCCGGCGCGAGATCGCCGTGCTCGATCCATCGCA
Organism: Vicinamibacterales bacterium; assembly: GCA_035637635.1. Taxonomy (GTDB): domain Bacteria; phylum Acidobacteriota; class Vicinamibacteria; order Vicinamibacterales; family UBA2999; genus DASPWV01. Next base: position 3,580 of record DASPWV010000063.1, read on the forward strand.
ACCCATCGCGCGCCTCACCACGATGCGCGAGCACTTGCGCCACTCGCTCGAGCAGCCGCGATTTCTCTCAGCGCTGACAACCCT
>DASPWV010000064.1:0-5070 GCA_035637635.1 Vicinamibacterales bacterium
TAATCCAGCGATACCCTCAGCGTAAACTTGGGCGTCAGGAAGTACTCAGCCTTGACTTCCGGTTTCAGGAGCACAGCTTTGCCGGCATGGACGGAAACCGCCCCGTTCGGTACGCCAAAGGCGCGGGGCATGTCACCGTGAATCGAGCCGTGATTGAAGGACAGGCCGGTCTGGAGCTGCACGCCCGTGCTGAGGTTGCCGAAATGCCAGCCATAGCCGATTCCGGCCGTGATCGCCCGGGTCCTCACCAGTGAGAATTCCTCTCCATTCGGGCTGTGGAGATGTTCCCTGAACATCGTCAACCCGACCGGGTAGCGCCAACCGTTTGTACGGCCCGGACTCAACCCGATAGAACCACCAAGCGATGTGCCTTTTGTCACATCAGTGTCGGTGGGGTGGCGGAAGCTCACGTTGCCGTGGACCCCGACCTTGCGGATCATTCTCGCGACGTTGTCTTTGAAGGCGTGGGATTGTGCTTGCGCCGACGGTGGCGCCAACGCCAAAACGATTGTGACGAGCAGAGCGGTATGCGTTTTCATGGCGGTGAGGCAGACAGGATCTGAACGCCCCTTTCAGCGGCGTCGGCGACGAAACTCATGATTCATTGAATAGCAGCGGCAACGGAGACGTAACGAGGATATCACGCGCCTGTAAATTCTCGGGGCCCCAGATCAACAACTTCCCAGCCCGTCTCGATTTCGCGAATTGTGTATCGACGCGTGCGGTGGGCCTTCTGAATGGTTTTCGCAAACGCATACATAGTTGACAGATCATTAGCGCGGTTCTTTCGGAAGTGTCTGTAAACTCCGCGTAACACTCGTTTGGGCGAACGCACAAAGAAACACTAAACCCGCGAAGAATCATAGCTTTGCGGTACGCGCACCCGCAGCGCTCTCGGGAACGTCGAGACGCGAATTTCTGATGGGCCGACACGCGGTTCGCCGTCGACGTGAAACGGAATAGCCGCGTCGGTACGAACGGTCAATTCGCGTACGGCGCGCATGGTGACGCCGCGGCCCGCGCGCAACGTGCCGCGGAACAGCGATGGCAGCCGCATCGCAATCGCGATCGTAGAGAGCTCCTCCACGATGACCAGTTCCAGCAGCCCGTCATCGAGCCGCGCGCCTGGGGCGATGCAGACGCGATTGCCGTACTGGCGGCCGTTGGCGAGCGCCAGAAGCATCGCTCGATGTTCGAATCGGTCGTTGTCAATGGCAATGGTGTACAGCTGCGCGCGATAGCGCATCAACTCTGTCACGCCAAGCTGCAGGTAGCCGAGCGCGCCGCGACGGCGGGGTCCTCGTTCCGCGAACCGCGCCGCGATGACCGCGTCGACACCGACGCCGGCGATGTTGAAGAACAGGGAGTCGTGGACTTGTCCGGCATCGATCACGAAATCACGACCGGTGGCGGCAACCGTCAGCGCAGCCGTCGCCTCGAACGGGAGCCCGAGGTCCCACGCCAGTCCATTGCCCGACCCTGCCGGGACGATACCAAGCGGCACGTCGCTGTTGATCAACGCCGCAGCAGTTTCGTTGACGGTGCCGTCGCCGCCCCATGCAACCACCAGGTCCGCACCTTCATCGGCAGCCTGTCTCGCGAACCGATGCGCGTCGCCGGCCGCTGCCGTGGACCGGACGCATGTCGTCAGGCCGAACGAGTGGAGAAGATCCGCAGCGAGCGCGCTGTGTGCGCGGATCTGCGGCTCGTAGCGGCCGCGCCCGGACAGCGGGTTGACGATGACGACGGCGCGCATCAGGTATCAGGTATCAGGTATCAGGTATCAGGTATCAGGTATCAGGTATCAGGTATCAGGTATCAGGAAATCAGAGTAGTTCGACGGAAGTGGTGAGTTCGAGGATTGAGGTTATTTTGCGATTTTGCGAAGCGCGCGCGGCGGTAGCAGCCACCGGAGAGCGCCAGGGCCGGTCGGCATGGTGCCATCGAGCTCGATGCAGCACACGGCGCCCTTCTTGAACTGAATCTCGCCTCGCGCCTGCAGCAGCTTCGCGGCGATCTCGCCCATGCGGGGCTCATGACCCACAAGGGCCATGCGGCGGTAGCGTTTCGAAAACTTCGTCACCGCCTCGAGGATGGCCGGAAGCCGTCCGCCCGGACTCAACGCTTCGAGCTGCTCTGTGCGCGGCCGTTTCGGGAGGCCTGATACGAGCAACTCCGCCGTGTGCTTCGCGCGAACGAGCGGACTCGTGAGCACGAGATCGATCGTCACATCCAGATCTTTGAGTCCGTCAACGGCAAGCTTGAAACGCGCAATCCCTTCGCTCGTGAGAGGCCGCTCTCGATCGTCTGGATAGTTCGGCCCGCGTTCCGCGGCAATGGCGTGTCGGATGAGGTAGAGCTCGATGGTCGCCGCCATGCGACTAAGCTACCGCGGAGGGCCGTGGCTCAGTGAGCGTTGGATTGGCGCAGAGCTTCAGAATCGATTCACGCCTGCCCATGTAGACCGCATGTTCTTTACGACAGTCCTGCTCGATTGCCGCAATCAAGCTCTCCAAGTCGTCGGCCAGACGACGGTCCGTTCCCGTCGCATCGATCTGAAGCCCACGCACGTGCTCGCCAAGCACGTGCAGATCGTGCACGTGGCCAAGAAGGTCCTGCAGATTCTTGAGTTGCCGGATGCGCGAGGTCACCCGCGATCGCTTGAGTTCTCGCTCAATCTCCATCGCGTACCGAAGCTTCTTGGCGGCAATGCGGACGGCGTGCAGGCGGTCGGCATCGTATAGACTGCCGGCCGCATCGATCGCTTCCTCGAGCCGTTTCGCGCGCCGCTCTACGCCGTGCACTGCATCGCGTATCGCCCCCGGGCGGCCGCCAACCCGCGGACCCGACCCGACGGCGGACAATTCACGGCGCAGTCGTTCGACTTTACCTGGTGTAATCTCGCCAAGCATTGCCCGGCGGCGTCGAAGACGTTCCTGCACGATCGATTGACGTACTCGGGAAATTGCCCGCGCCGACGCCACGCCCCGATTTGCATAATCGTCGAGATTTCCAAGCGCAACGTCGAGCTCGCGCACAGGTCCGAGCGCTCGTGTCATACGCCGCACACGGAGCCTGGCGCGATCGATCGCGTGTGCATCCAGCGATTTGCGCAGCACCGGCAGCGCCTCACGCAGACGGCGCGTGGCAACGCGGGCCTGATGAACAGAGCGCACGTCGCCGACCTGTACCGCGGGCATCGCGTCGAGCAGATTCTCCAGGCGTTGCCGAAGCAGCACGAGCAGTTCCGCGCGATGGTCCATACTAGAGGCCTGTATACGACAACACGATAGTAGCTGTCATGCGGTCCGACGCGTGGTCGAGGCCGCGACAGTGGAGCGGCCGATCCTGAGCCAGTCGAGATGCTCCAGTAGAGTCCGTCATTATACCGAGTACCGCCTATGCGACTTGCAGCGATCGATATCGGCACCAACTCCGTCCACATGATCATCGTCCGGGTTCGGCCGGATTTTTCGTTCGAGGTCATCGACCGCGAAAAAGAGATGGTCCGGCTCGGGGCAGGCGGACTCGACGGCAAGCGGCTGACGCACGGCGCCATGAGCGGCGCGCTCCAGGCCCTCTCGAAATTCGAACGACTCGCGAAATCGCATCAGGTGGACGAGATCCTCGCTGCGGCGACGAGCGCCACACGCGAGGCGGAAAACGGGGGCGAGTTTCTCGCCGAAATCGAGCGGACGACGGGCATCCGCCCGCGCATCATCACTGGCAGCGACGAGGCACGGTTGATTCATCTCGCGGCCGTATACGGCGTGGACACGCCGAAAGCCGCCGTCGTCATCGACATCGGCGGCGGCAGCGTCGAGGTCACGCTGGGCACGCGAGACCAGGTGAGATTCGCGCGAAGCCTCAAGATCGGCGTCATCCGGCTGACGGAGCGGTTCGTCAAGAGCGATCCGTTGAGCGGACGCGATGAGCGGAGGCTGACGCGGTTCATCGGCGAACAGGTCGACCGCTATCTTCGACAGATCGTGTCGGCCGGTTACGACCAGGTGATCGGCACGTCGGGCACGATCCTGTCGGTGGGCACGGTGGCCTCCGCTCTCGAGCGCGATGCCGTGCCTGGCGAGATTCGCAACCTGCGCGTTTCCGCGAAGAGCATCCGGCGCCTTCGAAAAACGGTGACCGGGCTCGATCTCGCGCAACGGCTGAAGCTGCCGGGTTTGGATCCGCGACGCGCGGATCTCACGGTGGCTGGCGCCGTGCTCATCGACACGCTGCTCAGGAAGCTCGATGCCAGCGAGATTACGCTCTGCGATCTGGCACTGCGCGAGGGACTGGTGCTCGATTACATCAGCCGCCATCGGACAGAGATCGCGCGCGTGGACCGATATCCAGACGTGCGACGGCGGTCGGCGATCGAATTGGCAGAACGGTGCAACTGGGAGGCGGATCATTCACGACAGGTGACGCGGCTGGCCCTGTCGCTGTTCGACCAGACCAAGGATCTCCATCGACTGGGTAGTCGCGAGCGCGAATGGCTCGAGTTCGCGTCGCTGCTCCACGACATCGGGATGCACATCAGCTATCAGCGGCATCATCACCATTCCTACTACCTGATAAAGAACGGCGATCTGCGGGGGTTCGAACCCGAGGAGATCGAAGTCATCGCGCTTCTCACGCGTTACCATCGCCGTGCCACCCCGGCGCGACGCCATGAGGGTTATCGAGACCTATCCAGTCGGTTACGAAACGCCGTCCGCGTCCTGTCCTCGTTTCTGCGAATTGCGGAATCGCTCGACCGCAGCCGGAACGGCATCGTGAAGTCCATCGACGTACGGACGCGTGATAAGGAACTTCACCTGCTAGTGAGCGCGGTCGGTGACAGCGAGCTGGAGGTCTGGGCGGCAAACCACCAGCTCCCTGTCCTCGCCCAGGAGCTCGAGCGAGAGGTTCGGATTGACGCGCGGCATCTCAGCGACGTCGATGCCGCGACGAAAACGACCAAGCGCCGAACGCGGCCGTCAGGTGAACTGGCGAGCCGAACGGCGCGCGCCAACCCTGCCAAAAGAGCGCGACCTGCCGCGGGACAGACCGTGCATTGACAACGGG
>DASPWV010000065.1:0-3711 GCA_035637635.1 Vicinamibacterales bacterium
CTATTACATTCTCGAGTGCCGACATCTCGACGAAGCAATCGACTGGGCACAGAAACTTCCCACTGCGTGCGGCGGCGGGGTCGGCTCAGTGGAAATTCGTCCGATGCGTTTTCAGTAAGCGAGCAGCGTCTTGCTGACCCATGGAACGCAATCGTCGTGAAAACTTCACTCAGACGCCAGGAGTCCTCGACGGAACGCTGCGGCAATCGCCTCAGCCCGCGTCCTCACGCCCATCCTTCCGAACAGTGCGATCAGATAGGCCTCGATTTCAGAGTGGCTGATGCCGAGCCGCTCAGCGATTGTGGTAGCGGCTGTCTCTGTCGCCAGCAGTTGAAGCGCCGCTCGCTCGGACGGAGTGATTTGCAGCACCGATCTCCTCCCCTCTTGCATATAGACGAACGGAGGACCATCAAATCGACATCCTCCTCGTGTCCTTCAATCGGCGCCGTTGTTGCATCACTCGTGTGGCCCCTGGGCTGAGCTCTTGTGAAGTCCTTGCCGCATGAGGTGGCTCCGGCTGCTCTGTCCGTTCGGCGCCGGCCGGTCTGTCGTTCACCCGGTCAGGCCGCACGGTCACGCTTTCCTGGAATGCTGCACCCGCCGCAGCCGCGTACGTTCTGCAAGCAGGCTCGGCTCCTGGGGCGAGCGACGTGTTTGCCGGCACCATCGGGAACGCGACGGCCATTACGGCAGCCGCGGCGCCGGGCACGTACTACGTCCGGGTGTTCGCAGTGAACGCGTGCGGAATGAGCGCCGCGTCATCGAACGAGATCGTGATCGCTGTGCCCTGATCAAGGAAGCAACAGTCTTCAATGGGCGGCGCATTGGTCGCCGCCTTTCATTTCGCGGCTAATCAGTCTGCACCAAATCGAAGAGGAGACAAACGATGCGAGTACTGGTGATCGTCAAGGCGAGCAAGGAATCCGAAGCGGGTCAGATGCCGACGGAAAAAATTCTGGCCGATATGAACAAGTTCAATGAGCAACTGGTGAACGCGGGCGTGATGCTGGCGGGAGAGGGTCTCCACCCGAGCTCGAAAGGCAAACGCGTGAAGTTCTCAGGCGCACAGAGGACCGTGATCGACGGGCCGTTCGCCGAGACGAAGGAGCTCGTCGCCGGCTTCTGGATCTGGAAAGTGAAATCCGTGGACGAAGCCGTCGAGTGGCTCAAGAAAGCGCCCTTCGATGGAGGGACCGAAGTTGAAATTCGTCCCATCTTCGAGACCGAGGACTTCGGCAAGGAGTTCACGCCCGAGCTGCGCGCACAGGAAGAGCGCCTGCGTGCCCAAATAGCGGGGAAATCGTAGCAGCCAGCAGGCGTGCGCCAGCGCCCGCTGGTCAGTTCCTGCTGCGCACGCGTAGTGGTCAACGTGATGGCGGCTGCCCGAGCGGCAGGCCGACCATCACTCTCCTCTGGGGGATGGTGACGGCCGCCGCCAGCAACTGGGGCAAGATGTTTGTCGCGCCTTTCGCGTCAGTACGTCGCCGGCACGGCCCTCACATCGTCCGCCCGCTACTGCGTCGGTCTCGATGCCCACGGATACGGCTCGGCCATCTTCACGCCCTTCGCCTCGAACAACAGCTCCAGAATTCGCTGCCAGGACGCCGTGCTCGTGCTGCGGCCATAGATGTTGTTCGTCTTGTGCGCTACAACCAGACGCAATGAGGGGAACACCGTGATCCATTGACCCACAGCGCCCACCGCCGAGTACGCGCCTTTGAACGGGCCAACCGCCTTCGGACCATCCCAGACCCACCACATGTGACCGTACCCGAAATATCCGTCGCGGCGGCGCACGGGATTCATTTCCTGAACCGGTGTGACGACGCGGACGATGTTGCGTGCCCAGTCCCGGGACATCACTTGCCGGCCGTTCCAATTGCCTTCGTGCAGCATCAGGTAGCCGACCCTTGCCATATCGCGCGTGGAAAGCCAAATGGGGTACGCGGGGTACTTGGAGATCGTCAGGTTTCCTTCTTTGTGCTGCGCGCTTCGGTTCCAGTCCTCGAACTGCAGCGGGATGGCGAGCTGCGCCTGGAGCTCGTCGTAGATATCGCGTCGCGTCAGCTGCTCGAAAATTGCGCCCGCTACATTGAAATCCCAGTTGCTGTAGAGCATGTAGGTTCCGGGCTTTTGCGAACCGCGTGGCGGCGCTTCGGCAAGATCGTCGCCCGAGTACGAAGCGGGATGATACACACCCGATCGCGCGGTGATGACGTTGCGGATGGTCGCCTTCTTTTCAATCGGGAAGAGACCGCCGATATCGTCGATGTTCAGCGCCTCGAGCGTCGCGTCGAGCTTGATCGTTCCGTTTTCCACCCAGTAGCCGTACAACATCGACAGGATGCTCTTTCGCACTGACGCCAGATACGAAAGCTCTTCGATGTCGCCGTACTGGTAGACGACGCGTCCACGATCGACCACCACGAGGCCCGTGGTCTTCGACTCGTCGCGGATGTAGTTCGTCGTCTTTTGAAGCGCTTCGGCGGACCAGCCGTACGCGGCAAGATCGCCTTTCGCCACGTACTCCCAGCTCTTCGCGGGAAAGACTTCGTTGGTTGCAATCTGCCCTTTGAGCGGCGCGAGGCAGACGAGCGTGAAGACAACGAGCAGACGCATCACCGCTGGACGTGACATTCGAAGGTGTTTCATTGAAGCTGCTCCCTGCTCAGTCGAGATCAATCCAGAACACGCCGCCGCCGGCCGTCCCTGCATACAGCCGCGAGCCGGCGATGTGAAGTGCGCGAACGTCGACGTTCGTCAATCCGTCGTTGAAAGGCGTCCAGGTCCTGCCGCCATCGCTCGATCGGGAGACGCCTTCGAAAGTGCCGACGTAGACACTGCCCTTCGCATCCACGATCACGGCTTCGGGCTCGAGCTTCTGGGAAGTAAACGTCGAACCACCATCCTCCGATCGGTAGAAGGCATCTTCACCGGCAACGTACATGCGCGCGGCGTTCGTCGAGTCGAGCGCCAGCCCTTTCAGATTCTTCGACGGCAACCCACTGCCGGCCGCCGTCCAGGTGGTCGCACCATCCGCCGAACGCCAAAAACCGCCCTCCGTTCCGAGCGCGAAGAGCGTGCCAGCGGAATCAGCGATGAGCGCGAGAATGCCAGTCCCGGTCACACCTCGATTGGCGGGCTTCCATCTCACACCACCGTCGGTGCTCTTGAAAATGAGAGGATCGCCGCTGCTGGCGTTTCGATCCGCGGAGTACAGCACCTTCGGGTTCTTCGGATCGATTGCGAGGCTGCTGAAGCTCGGTGACGGATCCTGAAATGGTTTGTCGATCTCAGTCCACGTGATGCCGGCATCCGTCGATCGGTAGTAACTCGAAGCCCATCCTGCGTGGACCATCCTCGGAGCTTTCGCATCGAAAATGATGATATCTGCCCGCGCCTCATCGTCCGAGAACGGCTGCAGCACTTCGGTCCATCCGCTCTTGCCGTCGGTGCGAAAGAGGCCGCGAGTCGTCTGCGCGATGATCGTACCCGCCGCGTCGCCCCATACTTTTTGAATCCACGACGCGGCAAATCCGCGATTCGTCTCCGTCCACGTCCTGCCGCCGTCGGTGGTCTTGTAAATGCCGGCGCCCGATGTGCCGGCCCACATCACGTCGGCAGATGCTGGATGAATCGCCAGGGTTGTGATGATGTAGCGGGGCAGACCACCGCCGATCGTGTTCCACGTCTGTCCGCCGTCGCTGCTCA
>DASPWV010000066.1:0-3623 GCA_035637635.1 Vicinamibacterales bacterium
AAGGTCGCGGAGTTTCGCGAGAAGTTTGCAAACCCGTACGTGACCGCCGCGCGCGGCTTTGTGGACGAAGTGATCCTCCCGCGGCACACGCGGGCGAAGTTGATTCAAGCGCTCGCGACGCTCGATTCAAAGCGCGACAAGAACCCGCCGAAGAAGCACGGAAATATCCCGCTGTAGTGGCGGGGCTTTACGCCGATTCTTGTGCGATGTCGCTCCGCTCCGCATGCGTTGCAACGCACGCGTTCGCTTACTGTGAATAATTCGGTTTAGCCCCGCGATGCGCGGCTGAAGCCGCGCGATTAAACGCCTTTCGCCGATGACGTCGCGATGTTCGGGTTTGCCGGATTGACGTCGATCGTTCGGGTCCTGGTCTTCGGAACGACGACCAGGTCCATGTCCTCCATCGGGATGACTCCGAGAAGGACCTCGTCGCCAATGACGAGTGCCCCCACGAACCCTACCCGGTTCTTGAAGCGAATCTCCACCGGGCCGACGTAGGGAACCAGGCGCTTGGAACCGTCGGCGAGCGTGACTTCTTTCGTGTCGATCGGTTCCAGCTGCAGTTGAATGCGAACGTGCTCGGGTATGCACAAATGGAGCGCGCCGGAGTCTGCGAGCGCGTCAGCAGCGACGGACGCGAGATCGGTGAGACGTGGGTTGCGAAGAACCAACTGGCCGTTCACCAGGCCCATGCACCCAATGTAGCACCGAGGCGTAGCATTCCGTCGTAGTGGGGACTCCGCCCGGATAGGTATCGAAAGACCCCAAAGTTCATCTGCGGCCTATCTGCGTTCATCTGCGGCTATCAGTGTTCATCTGCGGCCTATCTGCGTTTATCCGCGACTGGGATTGCCTCAGTCAAAGGCCCTAACTGATACAATTTGGGGCTGTTCTCCGCGTGAAGAAAGTCCTCATCGCCAATCGAGGAGAGATTGCGGTCCGCATCATTCGCGCCTGTCGTGATATGGGGATCAAGACGGTCGCCGTGTATTCCGATTGCGACCGGGCGGCGCTGCACGTGCGGCTGGCGGACGAAGCCTGGCCGATTGGGCCGTCCGCGCCGCGTGAAAGTTATCTGCGGATCGACAAGATCGTCGACGTGGCGCGTCGAGCGGGCGTGGATGCCGTGCATCCTGGCTACGGATTTCTCGCGGAAAACGCGCAGTTTGCCTCTGCATGTGTCGACGCCCGCGTGACGTTCATCGGTCCTTCGGCGAAGACCATCTCGCTGATGGGCAGCAAGACAGCGGCCCGCGAAACGGCTTTGCGCGCCGGCGTTCGAGTCGTACCCGGCACGGAGCAGCCGATTGACGAGACCGCCAGCGAAGCCGCGGTGCGCGAGATAGCCGACCGCGTCGGCTATCCGCTGATGCTCAAGGCGGTCGCGGGCGGCGGCGGCAAAGGCATGCGAACCGTCGCGAGTCCTGAAGACTTGGCCGGAGCGTTGCGCGCCGCCCGGTCCGAAGCCTTATCCGCCTTCGGCGATGCCGCGGTCTATCTCGAGCGGCAGATTCTCGCGCCGCGCCACATCGAGGTGCAGGTCGTCGGCGACGAGCACGGCACGATCGTGCCGTTCGTCGAACGTGAATGCACTATTCAGCGACGACATCAGAAGGTGATCGAAGAGAGTCCGTCGCCTGTCGTGAGCGCCGGCCTCCGCGATCGGATCACGTCGGCGGCAGTGGCGGTGGCGCGTACGGTGAATTACACGAACGCTGGAACGATTGAATTTCTGCTCGACGAGCGCGGTGAGTTCTACTTCCTCGAGATGAACACGCGGCTGCAGGTCGAGCATCCGATCACTGAGATGGTGACCGGCGTGGATCTGGTCACGACGCAGATACGAGTGGCTCGCGGCGACAAGCTGACGCTGAACGCCGGCACGTGCGTTGTGCCACGTGGCCATGCCATCGAGTGCCGCATCTACGCGGAGGATCCAGACAACAACTTTCTGCCCTCACCCGGCCGCATCGAAGGCCTGCGCGTTCCGCATGGCCCGGGCGTTCGCGATGACAGCGGCGCGTACGAAGGGGAAGAGGTGCCCATCTTCTACGATCCGCTCATTTCGAAGCTGATTACGTGGGGTGACACGCGGGAACACGCAATCGCGCGCATGCGCCGCGCGCTCGCCGAGTACCACGTGCGCGGCATCAAGACGACGATTCCGTTCTTTCAATGGGTGCTCGAAGACGACGACTTCGTGGCCGGCCGGTTTGACACGTCGTTCCTCGATCGCAAGTTGGCTGCGCCAAACGGCAGGGCCGTGCGCGGGCCGGATGCCGAGCACGAAGAGTTGGCCGTCATCGCCGCGGCGATCACGGAAATCACGCGTACGCCCGGATCGGCGCCCACGGCCAGTGATTCGACGCGTTGGCGCTCGACGGCGCGCGTGGAGGCCTTACGTTAGCAACTGCCGGCACGGTCGCGTAGGTGTTTCCGCCCTTCACATGAGGCTTCAACTCGCAGTGGGCGGTCGCGTCCGGACGATCGAGATTGAGCGACGCGGCAACGACTTTCACCTGTCGATCGACGGACAGACGCGAACCGTCGACGCTGCCTCCATCGGAGTAGCGGGGTGGTCGCTGCTGGTCCGCGGTGGGAACGGATCGGCAAGCCGCAGTGTCGAGGCCGCGGTGCTGCCGCAGAAAGGCAGCAGCGGCTTCGATGTGCACATCGACGGGTTTCACATCCCGGTGCAGGTGAAAGGCGGAGTTGGACGACGGTTCGGGGACGCGAGGAGTCAGGGTGGGTCGTCCGAAGCGCTTCTTCGGGTGACGGCGCCTATGCCCGGCAAGGTGGTCCGCGTGCTGGTCAAACCCGGGGAAGAGGTCACAGCGAAGCAGGGCCTCGTCGTTGTCGAAGCGATGAAAATGGAAAACGAGCTGCGCGCCGCGCGCGGCGGACGCGTTCGCGACGTGCTCGTCGCCGAAGGACAGTCCGTGGAAGCCGGCGCAGCGCTTGTGGTCGTGGAGTAGGCGTCAGGTGTTGACTGCTGCGTACCGGCACATTCGAGCAATTTTCACCATTGTTGCGATTCTCGTCGCATCGGTGGTGGTGTCGGTCGTCGCCATCGATCTGGGTCCGTCACTGAAGGAGCAGGCCGAGCGGCGCGGATCGAGCTGGATCGATCGTCCGATGCACATCGGCCGGCTGGGCATCGAGCTCGGTCGCGGTCGATTCGTCGTCGAAGACCTGCGGATCGACGGCCTGACACCGGATGCGCGGCCATGGCTGGTGGCGAAGCGCATCAACATCGCGCTCACGTGGAACGCCCTCGTTCACCGGGAAGTGCTGCTCGACAACATCGAGATGACCGATTGGCGGATGGTGGTCGAGACGTTTCCCGATGGACATCACAACTGGCCGCGTCTCAATGGCCCGCCGCGGCCGAACAGCAGACCGCGTCCCGTCGTGACGACCCTGCAGTATGTGCGCGCCACGCGCGGTGAATTCGCGTTCGACGATCACGGCGGCCGATGGGGAGTGATCGGGCGCAATCTCGACGTGACTGTGTCGAAGCTCGGGAACTACCAGGGTCAGGCGCAGTTCAGCGGCGGGACCGTCTACTTTTCTGATTTCGTGCCGATGTCCGCGGACATGAGCACGACGTTTCGAGTTGTCGA
>DASPWV010000067.1:0-15295 GCA_035637635.1 Vicinamibacterales bacterium
CACCTCGTAGTACAGCGCATTCCACTCGGCGCGGGATCGCTCGAATTCAATCTTCCGCCGCTGTTCGCGCTTGAGCAGATCGACGTTGAACTGCGCTTGCGCGTGGAGCACCTGAATGAGCCGATTCGAATTGAAGAATAACTTCAGGACAGGGTTCAGCAGCCGTCGAATGGCGCGAAGCAAAGGGCGATGCGTCTCGAAGATCGTTTCGTCCGAGAAGGTGTAGGGCGTCTCGATCAGCGGTGGTTCCGACGGCAGCGCCGGCCGGCTCCGCCGAAAATGCTCGAGCAAATCCGATCGGAGGTTTTTCGGATCCAGGAACTTTTCGAGCTTCACGGTTGCGAGCTCCCGGACCTGCTCCTCGGTGTAGTCCACGCCGCGCTTCTCGCGAATGCGTGCGCGAATCTGCTTCATGATCTGCTCGACATCGACCGAGTCGGAGCGGATGTTGAATTCAGCCATTGACGATCCTTCAGGCCGCTTTGTGCCTGCGGCGGCTGGCGAACTCCGGCGCCTCCTTGATGCAGGTGCCGAGGATGCCGACCGACTGGCCCAGCGCGCGCAACCCACCGTGTGTCACGGCCGCGGGCGTGGTCCCGACATCGGGGAAGCCATCGGCGGTTGCCGAGACTCGACTCCAGTTCTCGAACAAACGTCCCCACGGACTGTCGAGTACCTGCTTCATGCGGCGTTCAGCGTTCGCCGGATACCAGAAACTGTCGTGATAGATGACGCTGGCGATGTAGGCCCACGGCGCCAGCACGGTTTTGAGCGACCACTCAACGGGTTTGCGCAACGGGCCCCAGTAAATCAGGTGCTGCATGCGTGACGCGAACGTCATGCGCTCGAACGGGCCGACGAAATGCCAATTCTCGGCAGCCGCGCGCTCGTCTCCGACGATCTCTATGTCGCGCGGGTCGCCACAGCCCAGCCCGGCGTCGTGCGCCAGGCGGATGTACTTAATAGTCAGCGGGTCGAAGCCCATCAGGCGTGCCGCTACCGCATCGATGGCCACCTGGTCCGCGCTCGCCAGAAGCACATCCTTCACATACGGCACCATGCAGCGCGGGCCCGGTCCGTCACCCGCGAAGGTGCCGTCCATCACCGCGAAAACGCCGCGGTGAATCTTTTTCTGAATCATCAGGAGATCGACGAGCGTTTCGTGAATGACGGGATGCGTCCAATGCCTCCGCTCGTTCAGGAGTCCGCCGAACGCGTTTTTCATGGCGCCCGTCGTCGTCGTGAACACGTGGGTCTTCACCGTCGGCAGATGAACGATGTTTTCGCCGATGAAACGGCGCGGAATCATGAAGCCGTTCGGATAGACCTCGTTCAAACACAGGAACTCCTTGGTGAGATCGCCGACCGCATCGCGAATGTTTAGCCAGGGCTCGTCGTCCTCATACAGATGAACATTTCGCAGACCATGCCCTTCGACGACGGGCAGTTGCTTGTTTTCGACCTCACCCAGGTGCGCATCGATTACGACGGTTCGGTTGTGGCAGGCATGAAGGAGCTGCGGATCGTAGCCGTCGGTCTTCATGGCGCGGATGACGCCATCGAGCTGCCACGGAGTCGTCGAAGAACCTGGGAAGAAGAAATGCCAGGAAATATTGACTTTGAGCGCGGTATCGACGTCCTTCGCGATGACGTCCTGATATCCCGCAAGGTTCATCAGCTCGTGATAGTCGCGCAGGACCGTCGCGGGAGATGTCTTGAGAACCGCGACCTTCGCTCGTGCCATGTAACCTCCAGCGTATCGGCCGCGCGACTGCGCGGCTCCACGCCTCGATCGAGGTTACAACCCGAAAGGTCGATAGATGATGGCGACGACTGTGAGACCCCAGAGGGCGATACAGAGAACGAGCGGGCGATCCGTCAACAGCACTTCCGATGGATTGCCTGTTCCCCGTTGATGCACGAGGTAGAGGTATCGGAAGATGCCGTAGATTGGAAACGGTGTCGTCAGCACGAGTTGATGCGTGCCGAACTTCTCTATCGTCTCGAGGCTCGTACAGTAGATGATGTAGGCCATCAGCGTCGACGCCGTGACCACGCCAATCATCTGATCGAGCAAATACGGGTTGTACTCCTCCAGGATCCGGCGATGCTCCGTTGCCGTGCCCGCAAGCACCACCAATTCATGGCGCCGCTTGCTGAGGCCGAGGAACAACGCCAGCAGGATCGTGCAGACGAGCAGCCAATTGCTCATCGGCACGGCGATAACCGCTGCGCCCGCCGCCGCGCGCAGCACAAATCCAATTGCAATCGCCAACACGTCGAGTATTACGACATGCTTCAGGGCATGTGAGTACGCGGACAACAGGACCACGTACGCGGCAGCGATCAACGCGAACTCGAGCCGCAGCCATAAAGCCGCCGCCAGCGCGGCCATACCGAGCACCAAGGCGGCAAGCCTCGCGCTCGTCGCACTCAACTCACCGGATGCAATCGGCCGCCGCGACTTCACCGGGTGCAGCCGATCGACTTCCCGATCCGCGACGTCGTTCAAGAGATACACGACGCCCGACAGGATGCAAAAAATCAAAAAGGCCGCCAGCGATCGTCCCACCGCGGCCGGATCGAACAGACGGCGCCCGAAAATCAGCGCCGCAAACAGAATCAGATTCTTCGTCCACTGCTCCGGCCGCATCGAGCGGACCAGAGCCGCGGGATCCAGAACACGCGGCGCCCACCGAGCCCTCGTGGCGGGCGTGGCGACGTGTGCGCCTGCATGTTCCGGGCTCTGCACCGTGATGGTCTCCACTCAGCCTCGCAGCTTTACGGTTCCCGTTGGCACCTTGGCCCCAACGCTTGGAACTTTGCGGCGTTGGAACCTTGGAACCTTATTGTCAGCCCGTGGCCAAACGGCCACGGACTTGAATTACAGAGCTGAGTATCGATCAGGGAACACAGATCTAAGCGGAAACTCGCCTGCCTTCTGCGTGTCTTGGGCAGGCGGAGTGACTTCTCTCTATCGGCGCAGTCCGTGAAGCGTTTCGCCACGGCCTGCTAGGAGAAGCTCTTAATCGCGTCCGACTCCGAGTCGAAGGTTTCGAAGACCGTCAGGAGCTTGGTGATCGACAGCAGGTCCTCGATGCGCTTCGTCAGATTCAGCAACTTGAGCTTGCCTCCCTGACGACTGACTGTCGTGAACGTGCGAACGATTTCACCAAGGCCCGCCGAATCGATGTACGGCACACCCTCGAGATTGAGAAGAAGCTTTTTCTTTCCGCCGGCAAGCAGGCCGTTGATCTTGTCCTTTAGTAGCTCGTCCCCTTCGCCAAGCGTCATCTTGCCTTTCAAATCCAGGACGGTGATGTCGCTCACCGTTCGTTCGACAATATCCATGCGGGGTATCCTATCTCTACTCAGCTTCTCGACGCATCTTCTTACGATTGCGTTTGCGCGCCAGCGCTTGCTTGGCGCGGCGCTTATCGCCTGGTTTCAGATAGAAGGAGTGTTTCTTGATGTCCTTGATGATGTCTTCCTGCTGAACCTTGCGTTTGAATCGCCGGAGCGCGCTTTCGATAGACTCGCCCTCCTGCACTTTCACCTCGGCCATCGCCAATCACCTCCTCCCAATCAATTTGCCTAGAGTGCCTAGCGTGCCTAGGGTGCCTAACGTGCCTAGGGTGCTTAGTGCTGCCTAGGGTGCTTAGTGCCTAGAGTGCTCAGGCATGAAATACCGGCGCAAGCGGTTGGCAATTCCCAGCACGTCAGGCACCCAGCACCATAGGCACGTTAGGCACCTTAGGCACACTAGGCACACTAGACACTTTAGGCGGTCTGCCTCAGCCCTTGCCGAGTATGTTAGGCTATCACACACTTTCCGGAAGACAGCACGGTCTCTAAGCCGTTTATTTCCTGACACTTACATGAGAATCCTCGTTGTCGGCAGCGGCGCGCGCGAGCACGCGCTCTGTTGGAGGCTCGCGGAGGATCCTGGCGTTGACGAGGTCCTGTGCGCGCCGGGAAACGCCGGTATCGCTCGAAACTACAGAACCTTCCCAATTGACGCCGGCGATCCTGAGGCGGTGCTGGCGCTCGCTGAGCAGGAACGCGTCGACTTGACGGTGATTGGTCCCGAAGCACCTCTCGCGCGTGGCATCGCGGATTTGTTCAGCGCTCGCGGCCGCGCCATCTTTGGTCCCCGGCGGCTGGCGGCGCAACTCGAAACGAGCAAGGCGTTCGCGAAAGATTTCATGCGTCGTCACGGCGTGCCGACCGCGCGTTATCGAGTATGCGGCGACGCTGACAAAGCGCTTGCCGCAATCAGATCTGGCGAATTCGGGGATCAGGTCGTCGTCAAAGCCGATGGGCTTGCTGGTGGAAAGGGAGTTGTAGTCGCCGACGATCACCGGCAAGCAGCAGACGCCGTCCGTGCAGCGATGCTCGACCGATCGTACGGTGACGCCGGATCACGAGTGGTACTGGAGGAGCGCCTTTCCGGTCCTGAGGTTTCTTTCTTCGTCATTGCCGACGGTGAGCACGTTGTCCCGCTCGTCTCTGCGCAGGATCACAAGCGTATCTTCGACGACGATCGCGGACCGAACACCGGCGGCATGGGAGCGCTTGCGCCCAGTCCGCTTGTTGACGATCGGCTGCAGCAGCGCATCTTGAACGAGATCGTGCGACCCGTACTCCACGGCATGATCGTGGAAGGTTCTCCGTATCGCGGTGTTCTGTACTGCGGCCTGATGCTTACTCGCGACGGTCCACAGGTGATCGAATTCAACGTCCGCTTCGGGGATCCGGAAGCGCAGGTCGTGCTGCCGCTGATTGCCGAACCGCTGACGCCGCTCGTTTGGGCTGCCGCGACGGGCACGTTGCACTCGGGCCGCTTGCGCGGCGAAACCGGCGCGGCTGTCGGCGTCGTTCTTGCCGCGAAGGGTTATCCGGGTGACGTTGAAGTTGGCCAACCTGTAGAGGGCCTCGATTCTGTCGCGAGGGATTGTCCCGACGTGCTCGTGTTCTTCAGTGGTGTCGCATCAGACGACGACTCGCCGGTTGATGGAGAGGGCAAGCTGAGAACCTCTGGGGGACGTGTCCTGACGATTGTTGCGCGCGCGGCCGGACTCGAAGACTCCATCAGGCGAGCATACGACGCGGTCAGGCGAGTGAGATTCGAAGGAATGCAGTATCGTCGAGACATCGGGCGGAAAGCGCTTACACATCTGTAAACTGCCGCCACGAACGGGCCGCAGAAACACAGAGACACGGAGACACAGAGAATTCCATTGAAGAGTTTTCCTCTGTGTCTCGGTGTCTCGGTGGCTTCGGAAGCGCGTGATTATTGGTTCATGGCGTATCCGATGAAGTACTCGATCGTCACTTTCGGCTGTCGTGTCAACCAAGCGGACTCCCTCGCAATCGAAGCGGAGTTGTGTTCGCGTGGTGCTGAAGCGGTTTCGCCCGATCGCGCCGACGTGGTGGTTGTGAATACCTGCTCGGTGACGGCGAGCGCCGACCAGGGCGCACGCCAGACAATTCGTCGCATCGCTCGCGACAATCCCGCCGTCAAAATCATCGCCACTGGTTGTTATGCGACACGTTGCGCAAATGAAGTCGCCGAACTACCCGGCGTCATTCGCGTCGTCGGTAACAACGACAAAGATCCGCAGACGTTTGTGGCTGCGCTGGTCGACAGCAGCGGTCATGCGCTTCAGCCACTTTCATCTGACGGTCCTTGCGGCAGGCGATGGTCGCCGGGGCTGATGGGACGCACGGCGTGGACTCTGCGCGTCCAGACCGGCTGCGAGGAGAAATGCAGCTACTGCATCATTCCGACAACGCGCGGCGGAAGCCGCAGCCGCACCATCGAGGACGTACTCAACGAAGTGCATCAGGTCATCGCTGCAGGCTATAAAGAAATTGCGGTTACTGGAGTGCATCTGGGATCGTATGGACGGGACCTTTCACCGCGACTCACGCTGGCCACATTGCTGCGCGTGCTGACGGATATTCCCGGCGTGCTGTTCCGCGTCAGCTCGCTCGAGCCGATGGATTTTCCTCCGGAGATCGTCGATCGAGTCGCACCGCATTTTCATCTGCCGCTTCAGCACGCCTCGAATCGAGTTCTTCGATTGATGCGCCGGCCGTACACGATCGAGCAGTATTCAAGGATTGTCGACGACATCCGCGTGCGCGTGCCACACGCCGCGATTGGCACCGACGTCATCGTCGGTTTTCCCGGTGAGACCGACGAGGACTTCCAAACACTCGTGCGCTATCTCGAAGCTTCACCGGTGACGCACATTCACGTGTTTCCATATTCGGATCGACCCGGCACCGAGGCGTCCTCGCTGCCGCACAAGGTGCATGGCAGCATCGTGAGAGCGCGTGGCGAGGGAGTGCGCGAGATCGCGCGACGTCTCCAGGAGCGCTTCCGCGCGTCTCTGGCCGGCACGCGTCGACCGGCATTGACCATCGAAGACGGCTCTGTTGCCATCACCGACAATTACGTCCGTGTCGCGGCGCCGCCGGGCCATGCACGAAACGAGTGGGTACAGGTGGTGCTGTGAGATTGAGCCGCGTGACCGCATCACGGCCAATCCCGATTTCGCGAGCTGCTCGTAGTAGATCGGTCTTGGCGCGCACCTCGCCAGCGTCGTTGAATATCTCGACAAGATAGGAGCGTCCGTGGAGATCACCCGGAAGGAATTCTTGGAAACGCTAGGCATCGGTGCCGCAGGTTCCCTCGCGCCGTCCTCCCCGTCCGCAATGCCTTCCCAGGGGGAGCAAGCGGCGCGGCCCGCTAATCCGAAGGTCAAACACGGCGACGATCTCAAAGGATGCACGGACGCCGTCGCCGACTTCATCGCTACCGACCAACGAGCCGCCTTCCCACCGGATGTTCTCCGAGAAGCCAAGCGCTGCTTGATCGATGGCTTCGCGGTCATCCTCGCCGGGTCGACGCTTCGCGGCAGCGCGATCGTGCGCGAATACGTCAGTGGTTTTGAAGGGAAGGAAGCGTCGGTCGTTGGCCCCGAGCCTCTCCGCGTTGCTGCCGCAAAGGCCGCACTGGCCAACGGCGCGAGCGGTCACGCCATGGACTACGACGACACGCAGCTGTCGACGACTCCCGATCGCACGTTCGGGTTGCTGACACATCCCACTATTCCGGCGCTCGCGGCAGCGCTTGCGGTTGCCGAGCGTAAGAACGCGTCCGGCGCACAGTTTCTGGACGCGTTTGTCACGGGTTTCGAAGTCGAGTGCAAAATCGCCGAGGCCATCGATCCCGATCATTACCAGCGGGGGTTCCACTCGTCTGGAACGATTGGTGCGTTTGGCGCAGCGGCAAGCGCCGCCCGACTGCTCGGCCTCAATCGCGCGAACATCGCGAACATGCTGGCGATCACGGCAAGCTTATCCTCCGGGATTCGTGTCAACTTCGGATCGATGACCAAGCCGCTGCACGTCGGTCGCGCTGCCGAGAATGGCGTCTTTGCCGCGGAGCTCGCGTCGCGAGGGTTTACCGGAGGAGACGCAGGTCTGGATGGCAAATGGGGCTTCTTCCAGGTGTTTGGCGGCGGCGCGGAGCCTGATCGGCTGATTGGGGCGCTGGGGCGGCCGTACACGATCGTGAATCCTGGTGTGTCGGTGAAGCCGTACCCGTGCGGCTCGTTGAGCCATCCAAGCATGGATGCCATGCTGAAGCTGATTGTCGAACACGACCTGAAGCCGGAACAGATCAAGGCGGTCCGGCTGCGCGCCGGTTCCAACATCCTCGAGCCGCTTCGCTACAAGACCGCAAAGACGGAGCTCGAGGCGAAGTTCTGTATTCCTTTTCTGCTGTCGGCGCTCATTCTGCGGCGCAAGGCCGGAATTCGTGAATTCACGGATGAATTCGTGTCGAGCGCGCCTGTTCAAGAGATGATGCTGAAGGTCACCGGGGTGTTCGATCGAGAGATTGAGGCGCAGGGTTTCGACAAAATGCGCAGCATCGTCGAAGTCGATCTGGTCGACGGGCGCGCGCTCGTGGAGCGGGCTGACGAGCGGTACCGCGGCGGCCCCGAAAAGCCGTTTACGCGCGAGGAGCTGCACGAGAAATTCACCGACTGCGCCAGCCTGCTGCTGTCGCCGGAACGAATCAGGACGGCGCTGACGCAGATCGAGTCGGTTGAGATGCTGAAAAGCATTCGCGAGCTCATCGCGACGCTGTCGTCGTCGGCTGGGCGTAAGACGAACACGCCGAGATGACCCGGCTCGCCTGACGACTACAACGCCGCTGCGAGCCGTTGTCCGGCGGTGCGCTTCTGGCCTTCGACAATCAACTGTCCAAATGCGGCGCGGATGTCGCGTCCGCGGCTCTTGCGCACTGACACGGTGATATGTCGATCCGCCAGGACCTGCGCGAACGCATCGACACGCTGATCCGAAGGGCGATTGAAGGGAATTCCGGCGGCGGCGTTCAACGGAATGAGATTCACTTTCGCTTTGATTCCCGAGAGCAGCCGCGCCAGCCGCTTCGCGTCATCGAGAGTGTCGTTCACGCCTTCGAGCAAGACGTACTCAAACGTGATGCGACTCCGCTTCTTCAGTGGAAACCGGCGGCACGCCTCCAGAACATCGTGCAATGAATATTTCTTTGCCGGCGGAACGATGGCCGCGCGCTGATCCTCGGTCGTCGCATGGAGCGAGATCGCGAGGTTGGGCATGAGCTCTTCCTGCGCAAGCCGGTCGAGCATCGGGACGAGGCCCACCGTCGAGAGCGTCACGCGGCGCGGACCTACTGACAGGCCCTGCTCCTCATTGAGCATTCTGAGCGCCTTCATCGTCTGGTCGTAATTGTGGAGCGGCTCACCCATCCCCATCAGGACGATATTGAACGGCGCGTCGCCGAATTCCAGCGTGTGCGCAAGCACGCGCACCTGTCCCGCGATTTCCCCGGCCGTCAAATGACGCAGGAGTCCCATCTTGCCGGTCAAGCAGAACGCGCAGCCCATGGCGCAGCCGACTTGAGTGGAAATGCAAAACGTCTGCGCCGGCGTGTCCGGAATGAAGACCGATTCGATCTTCTTTCCATCGCCGAGTCGCAGGACGAACTTCTGCGTGCCATCGGATGAGAAATCGCGACGGACGATTTCGGGCGTGCGGACGATGAATTCCTCGGAGAGCCTCGCGCGAAGCGCCCGGCTGAGGTCGGTCATCTGGGCGAAGTCAGTGACGCCCCGCTTCCAGATCCAGCGGTAGATTTGACGGGCGTGGAAGCGCGGGTACCCGCGACCCTGGAGCAGCGCTTCCATCTCGGCAAGGTCCAATTGACCGAGATCGATCGGCTTGTGCCGCCGAAGCTCCTCGCCCGAGATGGGAGCGGAGGCGGAGCTTGCACCGATCATGTGGCCATGATATCATTCCCTTTTAATTCCTTGCGCTGCAACGAGTTAGAGCAGCGCATTCCCCGACAATCTTGAGCGCTTCCAGCATTCGCCGCGAGACTCTCGCGAACGGTCTTCGTCTCGTGACCGAAGCGATGCCGCATGTGCGATCGGTGTCGATCGGCGTTTGGCTGACTCGTGGCTCGCGTCATGAGCCGGACGCGCATACCGGCATTGCGCACTTTGTCGAGCACATGCTGTTCAAGGGCACGACAACGCGCTCGGCTGAGGACATTGCTCAGCAGGTTGACTCGATCGGCGGCCAGCTGGACGCCTTCACATCGAAGGAGTACGCGGGCTACTACATCAAAGTCCTCGACGAGCATCTCCCGCTCGCGATCGATTTGCTTTCCGATCTGGTTTCCAATCCGACGTTCGCCGACGAAGAGATCGAACGCGAGAAGAAAGTGATCCTCGAAGAGATCAAGATGGTCGAGGATACGCCCGACGATCTCGTTCACGAACTTTTTGCGGAGCGGTTCTGGAACGGACATCCGCTCGGCCGTCCAATTCTCGGAACGCCGGAGAGCGTGTCCGCGCTCGATTCTCAGACGTTGCGCGACTATTTCCAGGATGTCTACGTCGCGCGAAATTTCGTCGTCGTGGCCGTCGGGAATCTCGAGCACGATCGACTGCGAGCGCTCGTCGAGCGGGCCTTTGCAACGATCTCGGTTGACGGCTCGGCGATAGACAACCGGCAACCGGTGATGTCGCCTGGCGTCGAGGTCCGCCACAAAGAGCTCGAGCAAAGTCACGTCTGTTTCGGCACGCCTGGGCTGCCGCAGAATCATCCGGACCGGTACGCTGCGTACGCGCTCAACACCGTGCTCGGTGGCTCGATGAGCTCGCGGCTGTTTCAGAACGTCCGTGAGAAACGCGGCTTGGCTTACGCGGTGTTTTCGGGCTTGAGTGCGTACCACGACGCGGGCTCGTTCAGCATTTATGCCGGCTGCGCCAACGAAGCGGTTCGCGAGTTGATCGACGTTGTCGTGTCCGAGATTCGCCAACTGAAGGGCGAGTCTCTTGGCGCCGACGAGCTCAGGCGGGCAAAGGATCACCTCAAAGGCTCGCTGATGCTCAATTTGGAGAGCACGTCGAGCCGGATGTCGCATCTCGCGCGGCAGGAGATTTATCACGATTTCACCGACGGTCTCGACGAGATACTCGCGGGAATCGAGGCGGTTGCTGCAAACGACGTCGCGCGCCTCGCGGACGACTTCTTCCGCAATGGATCGCTCGGCGTGACGGTTCTGGGCAATGTGAACGACCTTCTGGTCGAGAAGGAGCAGCTCGCGCTCGGATGATTGCCCGCTACACGCATCCCGAGATGGGTCGAATCTGGAGCGACCAGCGTAAGTACGAAACGTGGCTCCAGGTGGAACTGGCGGCCGCAGATGCCATGGTGGCGGCCGGCATCGTACCCGCAGATGCCGCACGCGAGCTGAAAGCAACAGCGCGATTCGACGTCGCTCGCATCGAAGAAATCGAGCAGGTCACGCAGCACGACGTGATCGCATTCACGACTGCCGTCGGCGAGCACGTCGGACCGGCGGCGCGGTGGCTGCACTTCGGTCTGACCTCCTCTGACGTGATCGACACTGCGCAAGCATTGCAGATGGTGGAGGCGTGCGATCTGATCCTCGCCGACGTGTCGGCGCTCCAACGCGCGGTCCGTGAGCGCGCGTTCGAACATCGACTGACGCCGATGATTGGCCGGACACACGGCGTGCACGCGGAGCCAATGACGTTCGGCTTGAAGCTGGCGCTCTGGCACGCTGAATTGGACCGGGCCGGCGAGCGGATCACGCGTGCGCGCGAGCGCATTCGAGTCGGCAAGATCTCGGGCGCGGTTGGCACGTTTGCCCATCTGGATCCTTCGATTGAAGCGGACGTCTGCCGCCGGTTGGGTCTCGAACCCGCGCCGATTTCTTCGCAGGTCATCCAGCGCGACCGCCATGCCGAGCTGTTGTGTGCGCTCGCAATAACGGCCGCATCGCTCGAAAAGTTCGCGCTCGAGATTCGCGGGTTGCAGAAGACGGAAATCGGCGAAGTCGAGGAGCCGTTCGGCAAAGGGCAAAAGGGCTCATCTGCGATGCCGCACAAGCGGAATCCGATTGGTTGCGAGCAGATTGTGGGGCTTGCCCGCCTGGTGCGGGCCAACGCAATGGCGGCCCTTGAAAACGTGGCTTTGTGGCACGAGCGCGATATCTCGCACTCGTCGGTCGAGCGCGTGATCTTGCCCGACAGCTTCATCGCGCTCGATCACATGTTGAGGCGCTTTCAGAGAATCGCGAGCGGGATGGTCGTTCATCCCGAACGGATGCGCGAGAACCTGGAGCGCTCACGCGGCGTGATTTTTTCCGGCCAAGTGCTGCTGGAGCTCGCGCGCCGCGGCGTCTCGCGCGAACAGGCATATGAATGGGTGCAGCGAAACGCGATGCGATCGTTCGCGGAACAGGCCGATTTCAAGGCGCTGCTGCTGGCAGACATGGACGTGATGCGCGTGCTGACGCGCGACGACCTCGAGAAGGCGTTCGACCTCCAAGAGCAGTTGCGTAACGTCAACGCCGTGTTCGAGCGCGTGTTCGGAAGATCGCGCGTCGAAGAGCCAGTCGCCGAAGCCACGAGGAGCTGACATGCACGCCCGCGTCTACGTAACGCTGAAACCATCGGTTTTCGATCCCCAGGGGCGTGTCGTCGCCGACGCCCTCGTATCGCTCGGATATCAAGACGTCCAGGACGTGCGGCAAGGCAAGTTTTTCGAAGTCGAGCTCGAGTCGAGCGATCCGGTAGCCGCGAAGGCTCGCGTAACGGAGATGGCGGACAAGCTGCTCGCCAATCCTGTGATTGAGAGTTATCGAGTCGAAGTGTTGTAGTGGCGGGCCTTTTAGGCCCGCCGTCAACAGGTTCGTCATGGCGGGGCTGTAGCCCGCCGGGGCAAGCTTCAGCCCCGCCGGAAGAACACATATGAAGTTTGCGGTGGTCGTTTTTCCCGGTTCCAATTCCGATCGCGACGCAGCGCATGCCGTCAGCGTGATTGGCGAGCAGGCGGAACGTGTCTGGCACAAGGACACCGATCTGGACGGCGCCGATGCGGTCATTCTTCCGGGCGGCTTCGCGCATGGGGATTACTTGCGTACCGGCGCCATCGCCCGTTTTTCGCCCATCATGACCGCCGTGTCGCGGTTCGCGAGCCAAGGAGGCCCCGTCCTCGGCATCTGCAATGGCTTCCAGGTCCTGCTGGAAGCCGGGTTGTTGCCCGGCGCAATGGTGCGGAATCGATCGGTGAAATTCGTTTCGAGACATATCACCGTCCGCGTCGAGCGCACGGACACTCCGTTCACCGCGGCGTGTTACGAAGGCCAGTTGCTGCGCCTCCCCGTTGCGCATGGAGAAGGCAACTATTTCGCCGATCCTGAAACGTTGGAGGATATCGAGAAGCGACGGCAAGTCATCTTTCGTTATACGGACGATCGAGGGAACGTGACAACCAACGCAAATCCGAACGGTTCGATCGACAGCATTGCCGGCATCTGCAATCGCGATCGAAACGTCGTCGGCTTGATGCCGCACCCTGAGCGAGCGTGCGAAGACTGCCTGGGCAGCGCTGACGGACGGATCGTGTTGCGGTCGGTGGTCAAAGCATTTGCTGACAGGCTGATTGCCAGATGAGCGCCATCATCGATCAGACGGTTCTCGAACGACACGGTCTCAAGCCGGAGGAGTACGAGCGCATTCAAGAGATCCTCGGCCGGGAGCCCAACCTGCTCGAGCTCGGCATGTTCTCGGTCATGTGGTCGGAGCACTGCAGCTACAAGAGCTCGCGCGTTCATCTCAAGACGCTCCCGACCACCGGACCGCGCGTGGTCCAGGGTCCCGGTGAAAACGCAGGCGCCGTCGACATCGGCGACGGTCTCTGTGCGGTTTTCAAGATCGAATCGCACAATCATCCGTCGTTCATCGAACCGTACCAAGGCGCCGCTACCGGCGTCGGCGGAATCATTCGCGACATTTTCACGATGGGCGCACGCCCGATCGGGCTGCTCAACTCGTTGCGATTCGGATCGCTGGACACGGCGCTTGCCCGCCGTATTTTTTCCGGCGTCGTCGCTGGCGTCGGCGGTTACGGCAACAGCATCGGCATACCGACCATCGGCGGCGAGATTTACTTTGATTCGGTCTACGCCGGCAATCCGTTGGTGAACGTGCTTTGCCTGGGAATTGCGCGTCGAGACGAGATCGTCAAAGGCGCGGCCCGGGGCGAGGGGAATCCGGTTTTCTACGTTGGCGCAAAAACCGGACGCGACGGCATTCACGGCGCGACGATGGCCTCGGCGGAGTTCGACGATCGATCGGCGGAGAAACGGCCCGCCGTGCAGGTCGGCGATCCGTTCATGGAGAAGCTCCTGATGGAGGCGTGCCTCGAAGTCATGAGGACGGGCGCCGTCGTCGGTCTCCAGGACATGGGCGCAGCAGGATTGACGTGCGCGACGAGCGAGATGAGCTCACGCGGCGGCTGTGGGATGGACGTGGACGTTGCCCTTGTGCCACAGCGTGAGACGGGTATGGCGCCGTACGAAATCATGCTCTCCGAATCGCAGGAACGGATGCTCCTCGTGGTCGAGAAGGGCGAAGAGCGCCAGGTCGAGCAGGTCTTCGAAAAATGGGATCTCCACGCGGTGCAAGTTGGAACAGTTACCAGCGGCACGTGTTTACGCGTCTTCGACCGCGGCCGGCTCGTGGCCGACGTACCGACGCGTGCGCTGACCGACGAGGCGCCGCTCTATCGCCGGCCCATGCGGGAGCCGGAATGGCAGCCGCGAGTCGAGCGAGTCGCTCTCGAAGCCCTTGGCGCGCCGGCGTCTGCGCAACAGGCATTTGAAACGCTGATTGCGTCGCCGGTGATTGCGAGCAAACGGTGGGCGTACCGGCAATTCGATCACACCGTCGGCACGAACACGATTGCCGAGCCCGGCGCATCGGCTGCTGTCGTGCGAGTCAAGGGAACGAACAAAGCGCTTGCGGTCTCGGTCGACGGGAATGGCCGCTACTGCTATCTCAATCCGTATCGTGGTGCGATGCTCGCGGTCGCCGAGTCAGCGCGCAACGTCGCCTGCGCGGGTGCTGAACCTGTGGGCGCCACGAACAACCTCAATTTCGGCAATCCCGAGCGGCCCGAGATCATGTGGCAGTTTGCCGAAGCGGTGCGCGGAATTGGCGACGCGTGCCGCGCGTTGGAGATCCCAATCACCGGCGGCAATGTGAGCCTCTACAACGAGACCGATCGTGAGCCGATTTATCCGACGCCGGTCCTCGGTGTGGTTGGACTGCTCGAGGATGCGTCGCGGACAGTGACGCGGCAATTCAAACGCGCGGGCGCGAGTGTGGTGTTGCTGGGCGATAATTTGGGAGAGCTCGGAGGCAGCGAGTATCTCGTCCAATTGCACGGCCATGTTCAAGGCGAACCACCGCTTCTCGATCTGGATCGCGAGCGCGCTCTGCAGCGCCTCGTCATCGCTGCCATTCGCGTGGGTCTCGTCGACTCGGCGCATGACTGCGCCGAAGGCGGACTGGCTGTGACCGTCGCCGAGTGCTGCTTCGATTCGGGCGGCATTGGCGTCAACTGCGACATACCTGCGGTTCGCGATGTAAACGACGCCTGGTCAGCGAACGCCACGCTTTTTGGTGAGTCGTCGTCTCGCGTGGTCGTGTCGAGCGACGGCGACCGGCTCGAACGGCTGCTTCACGCGGCGGCCGAAGCCGGTGTAGTCGCAGCCGTTATTGGCCGAACCGGCGGCGATCGCATTGAACTGGCTGTAAACGACGAGCGCGTCATCGCGATGCGCGTCGCCGACGCAGAACGGGTGTGGGCGACAGCCATCGAACGAATAATGCAAAGGGCCTGAGGCACCCCA